>DATBBO010000459.1:0-12141 GCA_036270995.1 Dongiaceae bacterium
CCGCCGCCCTGGCTGAAGCCCGCCATCACGGCGCAGGCGCACCAGAAGTTCCTCAGGCTCTGGACCGGCCCCACCAACGGATTGCCGTCGGGCGAGAAGGTGAAGGGGCCGTTGATGATGCGCTTGATGCCGGCCTTGGCCATGGCCGGGAAATGCTTGTGCCCCAGCTCGAGGGAGGGGGCGATGCGGTCGAGATCGGGCTCCAGCAGCTCGGTGCCGAAATCCCAGGGTGTCTCGCGAGGCTGCCAGGGGCGGCAGGCCTTCTCATAGGTGCCGAGCACCATGCCGCTGCGCTCCTGGCGCATGTAGATCTCGGCCTTGAAGTCGATGGCATGGGGCAGCTCCTTGCCCCGCTCCTTGTTGAAGGCCACCACCTCCGGCATCTCGTCGGTTACGAGATACATATGCTCCATGGCGAGGACCGGCAGCTCGAGCCCGACCATGCGGCCGATCTCACGCGCCCAGAGCCCGCCGCAATTGACGACATGCTCGGCCTGGAGGCTACCCTTCTCGGTGATGACGTCCCAGCTCCCGTCCGGCCGCGGCTTCAGCTCCTTGACGCGGGTCTGGAGATAGATCTCAGCACCGGCGATGCGGGCCGATTTGGCATAGGCGTGGGTGGTGCCGGCGGGATCGAGATTGCCGTCGGCCGCATCCAGCATGGCGCCGACGAAATGCTTCTCCTCCATCAGCGGGAAGAGCTCCTTCGCCTCCCTGGCCGAGAGAAGCTCGGTCTCCAGGCCGAGATAGCGGGCGCGGGCATGGGCCATCTTCAGCCATTCCATGCGCTCGGGCGTGTCGGCCAGCATCAGCCCGCCGGAGCGGTGGAGCCCGCAGGACTGGCCCGAGATCTTCTCCAGCTCGTCATAGAGGGCGATGGTGTAGCCCTGGAGCTTGGCGACATTGGGATCGCCGTTCAGGGTGTGGAAGCCGCCCGCGGCATGCCAGGTGGAGCCGGAGGTGAGCTGGTCGCGCTCGATCAGCACCACGTCGCGCCAGCCGGCCTTGGTGAGATGGTAGAGCACGCTGCAACCCACCACGCCGCCGCCGATGACGGCCACCTGAACATGCGATTTCATTGTCGATTGCTTTCCTGACGAGACGCGTTCTCCAGGGGAAATCCCCGGTTTCGGCGCGAGAGAATGCGGCCCAGTCTTCCGGCCGGTCAAGCCGGAACCCGCCGCCCGCTGTTCCAGAGGCGGCGCGGATATCGCGTGCGGCTTGCTTCCTTCGTCATCCCGGCGAAAGCCGGGATCCGGGGTTGCAAGAGCAGGCTGGTTGCCCTGGACCCCGGCTTTCGCCGGGGTGACGGTTGAGAAGGCAGGGGCGTCGCGGAGTGGATCGCACGAGTTATAGACTCGGGTCGCGCGCCATCCCGGAAATTCGCCTGCGAATTTCCGGGGCAGGGCACTAGTCTGAATCCATGGTCCAGTTCGCGGAATGGCTGAAGCCGACGCCGGCCGGCCTCTGCTGCCTTCCTGGCGGCTTCACCATCGATCCGATCCGGCCGGTGGAGCGCGCGGTCGTGACCCATGGCCATGGCGATCACGCCCGGCCCGGCAGCGCCCATGTCCTCGCCACGCCCGACACGATCGAGATCATGCGCGCCCGCTTCGGCGCCGAGGCTGGCGGCCGGCTGCAGCCCCTCGCGGATGGCGAATGGATCGAGCTCGGCGGGGTGCGCCTGCGGTTCGCGCCCGCCGGCCATGTCCTGGGCTCGGCCCAGGTTGTAATGGAGCATGAAGGTCAGCGGGCCGTCGTTTCGGGCGATTACAAGCGCCGGCCCGATCCCACCGCCGCACCCTTCGAGCTCGTTCCCTGCGACCTCTTCGTCACCGAGGCGACCTTCGGCCTGCCGGTCTTCCGCCATCCGCCCGATAGGGGCGAGATCGGCAAGCTTCTCGATTCTCTCCGCCTCTTTCCGGAGCGCACCCATCTCGTCGGCGCCTATGCCCTGGGCAAGGCCCAGCGGGTGCTGGCTCTGCTGCGCCAAGCGGGGTGGGAGCGGCCGATCTGGCTCCATGGCGCGCTTTTTCCGCTGACCGATCTCTACCGGCGCCTCGGCTTCGATTTCGGCGAGCTGAGGCCGGCGACGGGGGCGGCCAAGGGGGAGCTCAAGGGCGAGATCGTGCTGGCCCCGCCTGGCGCGCTGCGCGAGCCCTGGTCGCGGCGCATGGCCGAGCCGGTGCGCGCCGTCGCCTCGGGCTGGATGGGGGTGCGCGCCCGGGCGCGCCAGGCCGGCGCCGAGCTGCCGCTGGTCATCTCCGACCACGCCGATTGGGACGAGCTGACCGCCACCATCCGCGAGGTCGGCGCCGGCGAGGTCTGGGTCACCCATGGGCGGGAGGAAGCGCTGGTGCATTACGCCCAGGGCATCGGCATCGAGGCCAGCGCGCTCTCCCTCGTCGGCTATGAGGACGAGGAGGCATGAAGCGCTTCGCCCGCCATGGGGGAGGCCCATGACTGCCCATCAGGAGCGCCAGTTGCGGACCCTGACGACCTTCCTCTTGGGCGGGGTCCTTGCGGGCATCCTCTACAATGTCGCGCAGGGGCGTGTTGCGCCGATCAATTTCCTGCTGGGCGCGATCTACGGTGGGTTCATTAGCGGGGGCGTCGGCGCTTACGAGGTCTTCGTGGTCCAAGGCGCGCCACGCCTGTGGCTTCGCGGTCTGCCGTTCGGCGTCAGCCTTCTGGTGCGCAGCCTTGCCTATGCCGCCATCATGTTTCCGATTCTCTATTTCGATCTTGGCGTGCTGATGATGGGACTTCGGCCGGACCCCAGCATTCCGAATCTCTGGCGTGCGGTGGGCTATTCCGTCGGTGTGTCGCTGCTCTTCAATTTCCTGCTGCAAATCTCCTACATCATCGGGCCGCGCACGCTGGCGCGGCTTGTTGCCGGGCGCTATCGCTCGCCACGTGAAGAGAAGCGCTTCGTGCTCTTCGTCGATGTCGTCGGATCGACCGCCACTGCCGAGCGGCTCGGCAATCGAAAGAGCCATATGTTTCTGGACCGGGTGTTCCGCATAGCATCGGGACCGGTGCTCGACTTCCGTGGCGAAATATACCTCTACGTCGGCGACGAGATGATCGTGACCTGGCCGGCCGAAAGCGGCGCGAGCAACGGTCGTGCGTTGCATTGCTTCCTCGCCATGCGACAGGCCCTGGCGGCCGCGGCGGCCGGCTTTCGTCGCGACTTCGATCTGACGCCGCAGATACGCGGCAGCCTGCATTTCGGCGTCGTGGTCGTTGGCGAGATCGGCGACGTCAAGCGCCATATCGTCCTTCATGGCGACGTGATGAACGTGGCGGCGCGGCTGGAGGAGGCGAGCCGGGCGGTTGCGGGCGGCTTCGTCGTATCCGGCCCCGCTGCCGACGCGCTCGGCCCAGTCGCAGGCGTGGTGCTGGCGAAGCTTGGTACACTCGGCATTCGCGGCAGGGAGCAGCCGCTTGAAGCCTTCGGGCTGGCCTGAGCTAAAGGCATGAAGCGCTTCGCCCGCCTCCTCGACCAGCTCTCCTTCCAATCCCAGCGCAACGCCAAGCTCCGGCTGGTGAGCGACTATTTCGCGACCGCGCCGGATCCCGACCGGGGCTATGCGCTGGCGGCGCTGACCGGCGATCTCGTCTTCCGCCACGCCAAGGCCGGGCTCTTCCGCGATCTCGCCGCATCGCGCACGGATCCCATGCTCTTTGGCCTTTCCTACGACTATGTCGGCGACCTCGCGGAGACGGTGGCCCTGATCTGGCCGCAGCAACTGAACGATGCGCCGCCGCCCGATCTCTCCACCATCGTCGAGACATTGGAGGTCTCGCCGAAGGCGAAGCTGCCGGTGATCGTCGCCGACTGGCTCGACCGGCTCGACGCCACGGGGCGCTGGGCCCTAATCAAATTCGTGACCGGGGGGCTGCGCATCGGTCTCTCGGCGCGGCTCGCCAAGACCGCGGTCGCAAGCCTGGGCAAGATCGATCCCGACGAGGTGGAGGAGGTCTGGCACGGCCTCGACATTCCCTATCGCGGCCTGTTCGACTGGCTCGAGGGCCGCGGACCCAAGCCGCAGGCGCTGGGCCGCGCGACCTTCCGCCCGCCCATGCTGGCCCAGCCGCTGGAGGAGATGGAGCTCGAGAAGCTGAACCCGGCGGAGTTCATGGCGGAATGGAAATGGGATGGCGCGCGGGTGCAGATCGTGGGCGAAGGGCCCCTGGTCAGACTCTATTCGCGCTCGGGCGACGAGATGACGGCCGCCTTCCCGGAGGTGGTCGACCATGCCGCCAGCGAGGTGACCCTCGATGGCGAGCTGCTGGTCATGCGCGGCGGCGAGGTGGCACCTTTCGCCGATCTGCAGAAGCGCCTCAACCGCAAGAGCCTGGATCCCAAGCTCCTGCGCGATTTTCCGATCACGGTGCGGCTCTATGACATCCTGTTCGAGGGCGCGGAGGATCTGCGCCCGCTGCCCTTCGCCGAGCGCCGCCGGCGGCTGGAAGCCTGGCATGCGGCGAAGCCGCGGCCCGGCTTCGATCTCTCGCCTCTGGTCGCGTTCGAGAGTTGGGAGGAACTCGCCGACAAGCGCGCCGCCATCGCCGCGGTCGGTGTCGAGGGGCTCATGCTGAAGCGGGCCGACAGCCCCTATCTCGCCGGCCGGCCCGTCGGCCAGTGGTACAAATGGAAGATCAACCCGAAGCTGGTGGACGCGGTGCTGATGTATGCCCAGCGCGGCCACGGCAAGCGCTCCTCCTACTATTCGGACTACACCTTCGGTCTCTGGCATGGCGAGGAGCTGGTCCCGGTGGGCAAGGCCTATTTCGGCTTCACCGATGCCGAGCTGCCTGAGCTCGACCGGTGGGTGCGCAACCACACCGTCAACCGTTTCGGTCCCGTGCGCGAGGTCGAGCGCGGCCTGGTTCTCGAAGTCGCCTTCGAGGGGCTGCAACGCTCGACTCGCCATCGCTCCGGCCTCGCCATGCGCTTTCCCCGGATCAACCGCATCCGCTGGGACAAGCCCTTCCTAGAGGCCGACAAGCTCTCGACCCTGGAGAAGCTGCTGCCGCCGGAACCCTGAGCAGGGGTGCGCAGGGACCATGCTCTGATGCCCGCGCGGCGTTCCGCATCACTTGCGCCTATCTCGCCACGACCTCGATCTCGACGGCCGCGCCGAGCGGCAGGCCGGCGGCCTGGATCGTTGTCCGGGCCGGATATGGTGTCTGGAAATGGCACGCGTAAACCGTGTTCATCGCGCCGAAATCCTTCAAATCCGCGAGGTAGACGGTGGTCTTCATCACGTCGTCGAGGGACTTCCCCGCCGCTTCCAGCACGGCTGAGATGTTGGCGAATATTTGCTCGGTCTGAGCGCCGATATCGCCGGCGATGAGCTTGCCGGTCGCTGGATCAAGTGCGACCTGGCCGCTGAGAAAGAGCAGATCTCCAGCACGCACAGCGGCGGAAAAGGGTCCTACCGACGGCGCGATCCGGTCGGTCGTGATTATCTCTCGACGCACGTTATTGATCTCCTGCCAAGGTTAAGATCGTCGGTATTGCGATTCGATGCGGCCACCCCCCGGCGATCTTTCCGAAAGAAGCGCCCGGATTATCCGCGCTCCTCCCGCTTTCGTTCGAACAGCAACCATCCTGCTGTCAATCGCCATCACCACGGTCTTTTTTGTCCGAACGCATGTGAGGCTGCTCTGAAGGCAATGAGTTGGCGTCTTGGGACGCCGCCGCGCCTCTTCGCGTTATTTTTTCTTATCCGCCCGAATCTGGGCGATCGTCTTGCATTTTATAGCCCCAGGATTCGGGGGCGATTTCCTCCATGACGACAAAAAGCGGCAGGATCGGAGCCCCCAAAACCTCCCGCAGTACGGTTGTCGTTTCCTCGATCATCCGCGCTCTGTTTTCCACTGAACTTCCGGCGACCGTGCGGATTACCGCCTCGACACCGACAAGACCCGCGTCTTCAGCTTCATCTCCACCGACGGACCAGTAAGAGGCAGGTTCGGTTCGCACCGATACGAGGGTCAATTTACGGGTTGGCCCGAGAACGGTGACCAAGAGGTTGCTGATCTTCGAGAACAGGACGGATTTCTGCTCTTGCGTCGGTGCATTCCCGATCACGGTGACGTTAACATGCGGCATCTCACGCACTCCGTTTCGTTCTCTAGGCCAAAGGCGGCTGATAAACAATCTACACCGATGTCGTGGAAGGTAAATTCACTGGTCAGTGTAGTTTCATATTGCGCTTTGGGCGCCGTCGGATACGATCACGAACGCTGGTCCGCGCCCCGCGAATTCAGCCCGCTTTTGAGGTAGCGAATATGCCGAGGGATGGCCTGCTCACGAGAAATCAGATCGTTGCTGCCGCTGACGAGCTTTTCTACAGCCAGGGCCTGCATGCCGTGAGTGTGGATGCGATCGCGGAGAAGGCCGGTGTCACGAAGAAGACCTTCTATTACCACTTCAAATCGAAGGACGATCTGATCGGTTGTTATCTCGATGCCCGCGACAGGCCGACCGTCGATCGTTTCAAGGAGTGGGCAGGCAGCGATGGTAGTGCCGCCGACCGGATGACACGGTTTTTTTCAAAGTTGGGCAGAGCAAGTCAAGGGCCGCGATGGAATGGCTGTGGCTTCCTGCGCGCGGTTGCCGAGTTGGCCAACATGCGTGGCCATCCGGCGCTCACGGCCGCGCGAACCCACAAGGCGCGCTGCGAACAATGGCTATTCGAAATGGTGAATGAAGAGGACTATTCCGATGCCGAGACAATCGCTCGCGCTCTCATGGTCTTGATCGACGGCGCAGTCAGCCAGATCTTGATCCATCGTGACGCAAAGTATGCGACCTCGGCTGGGTTTGCGGCTCGATCCCTGTTGAGCAGAGGTCAGCTATAATCGGCGCCATATCGTCGGGGCTGCAAGTCCAACTCGACTTTCCTGCTCGGTCACTCATTGTCGCTTTACCACGCGACGGCCCTGATGCCCTAGCCGTAGAACAGCCCATCAGCCGCCGGCGAGTCTCCAATGATTCTCTAGCCACGATCAAAGTATACTAGCTAGTGAGTGTATATTTCTAGATCCTTCGCGGACAGTGGTCTGGCACGGAGGTCCCCCACGGCTGGTGGGTGATTTCGATGCCAGACGATGATGCCAGCGAAGGGAATGAGCGTATGAATCGGGATATAGGCAAGCGCTCTCCGAACATAGTCCTGGGGGTGAAACACCTGGACTCGGGCGGGGCATCTCCACAGCGGCCGCGCCCGGCGGTTCGGTCGACGGGTAGTCTGGCCGGCCGAGAATGCAAGGGATGTCCTGCACCTCATCGGGACTCTGTAACTCTGCGCCCGACGCGCACCGGCCGTTTTCGCGCCGTTCTCGGTCTTGGGCTCAGCCGGTTGTTGGAATTCGTCGTTGCCTGGAATGGGCGCAGACGCGACCGGCAATTGTTGGCGGAGTTGAACGAGCGGAGTCTTCGGGATATTGGGATCGGCAGCACTACGGCGGAGAGGGATAGCTCCATGTCGTACTGGCGCTTGCACCTTGGTCTGGAACCCGGGTTTGCTGCAGACCGGCGAATCGCTGTAAGGCGGGACGGCGAGTATCCTCAGCCCTAGAGTCGTCGCCTCTGCCGAGCCTCGCGATGAGCAGGTGGCCGCTTGCACGGGCCTCACAAGCTTAAGCGTGAGGTCATAGGAGTTTTTGCCCCACCTCTGGTGATGGCCGCTACAGCGCGCTGCCCGCTCCCCGCTCCCCGCGCGACACTCAAGGTGCTGCTGGGGGTTGTAACGCTCGACCCGCCACCGCTCGGGCCTTGCCATGCGCTTTCCCCGCATCAACCGGATCCGCTGGGAGAAGCCCTATCTCGAGGCCGACAAGCTCTCCACCCTGGAGAAGCTGCTGCCGCCGGAGCGCTAGCTCCCGGGAACATTCGCCATCTTCGGCCATTGTGCTTGGCGCGCCCCAAAGGCTCGGGCGTGGATGAGGACAATGAGGGAAGAACGAGAGCTCGGCAGCATCGGCGATCCGCGGGAGACGGCGGAAGAGGCAGGGCTCGTCTATGTCTCGGACGAGATGCCGGGGATCCGGCGCCGGAAGTCCGGCAAGGGATTCAGCTATCGCCACGACGGCGGCGGGCCCCTTCGGGACCGCACTACTCTGGCCCGCATCAGATCGCTCGCCGTGCCACCGGCCTGGACCGATGTCTGGATCGCCGCCACGTCCCGCGGCCATCTTCAGGCCACGGGACGCGATGCCCGCGGCCGCAAGCAATACCGCTATCACCCGACATTTCGCGAAATCCGGGAAAGCGGCAAATATGAACACTTGATCGATTTCGCCCGGGTTCTGCCCCGGATCCGCGCCACCGTCGCCGCCCATATGGCGCTTGCCGGCCTGCCGCGAGAGAAGGTGCTGGCCACCATCGTCAATCTCCTGGAAACCACGCTGATCCGCGTCGGCAATGCCGACTACGCCCGGGAGAACAAGAGCTACGGGCTCACCACCCTCAACAACCCGCACATCAAGGTGAACGGCGCGGCGCTGCGCTTCCATTTCAAGGGCAAGAGCGGTCGGGTCTGGCGCCTCCAGGTCAGGGACCGGCGCGTCGCGCGGGTCGTGAGAGCCTGCCAGGAGCTCCCGGGACAGCAGCTGTTCCAGTATCTGGATGATGACGGCGGGCCGCGGGGCGTCAGCTCCTCCGATGTGAACGCCTATCTCAAGGAGATCTCCGGCCTCGACATCACGGCGAAGGATTTCCGCACCTGGGCGGGAACCGTGCAGGCGGCCTGGGCGCTCGCCGAGCTGGGCAGCGCCCCGAATCTCACGCAATCGAAGCGCAATCTGAAGCTCGCCATCGCGCAGGTGGCCGAGCGCCTCGGCAACACCGCCACCATCTGCCGCAAATGCTACGTCCACCCCGATATCGTCGTCTGCTATCTCGAAGGAGCGCTCGAGCTCGCGGCCGGGAAAGAGGGGGCGCTCGCCCCCGATGCCTTGAATCCGCAGGAGGAGTCGGTGCTCGCCTTCCTTGAGAGCCGCCTCTCCGAAGCCGGGCAGCGCTCCGCCGCCTGACGCGACCCACGCCACCCGCACATATGGCTGGACCTATCCGGTTCCGCCGTACAAACTCTCCTCAGCGATCGGTTGAAAATCGCGCGTGAGGGAAGGAAATGGCGGCGCCCTGGGTCGGCATCATCGCGAATCCGGTCTCGGCCCGCGATATCCGCCGGGTGATCGCCAACGCGGCGAGCCTGCAGATCACCGACCGCGCCAATATCGTGCTGCGCGTGCTGGCCTGTCTCAAGGCCTGCGGCGTCGAGCGCGCCGTCATGATGCCGGACACCGGCGGAATCCGCGGCCATGTGAAGCGCGGGCTCGACCGCTCCCGCAACCGGGGCGAGAACGAGTTCCCCGAGATCTCCCTGCTCGACATGCCGGTGACCGGGACGGTGGAGGATAGCCGGCGCGCGGCATCCGCCATGTGCGAGGCAGGGGCGGCCGCCATCGTGGTGCTGGGCGGCGACGGGACCCATCGGGCCGTGGCGGCGGCCTGCGGCGCGGTGCCTCTCGCCGGCATCTCCACCGGCACCAACAACGCCTTTCCCGAGCCGCGCGAGCCCACGGTGACGGGCCTCGCCGTGGGGCTGACGGTCACCGGGCGCATTCCGCCGGCGATCGCGCTGCGTCCCAACAAGCGATTCGTCGTCTCGGTGAATGAGGGCGCGCTCGAGGAGATCGCGCTGGTGGATGTGGCCATCGTCACCGAGCGCTATGTCGGCGCACGGGCCCTCTGGCGCACCGAGACCTTCCGCGAGCTTCTGGTCGCCTTCGCCGATCCCGAGGTCATCGGGCTCTCGGCCATCGCCGGCCTGCTGGAGCCCATCTCGCGCCGCGAGCCCGGCGGGCTCCATGTCTCCCTGGCCCCGCCGGAGGAGGCCCCGCTGGTGCTGACCGCGCCGATCGCGCCGGGCTATCTGCGCGATGTCGGCATCCTCGGCTGGCGGCGCCTCGCGGCGGGAACACCGCTCCGGCCCGCGATTGCCGCCGGCTCCATCGCGCTCGACGGCGAGCGGGAGCTCTCCTTCTCCGAGAGCGACCGGGTCGCCATCCGCCTGGAGGAGGCAGCCTTCACCACGATCGATGTCGGCGCCTGCATGCAGTATGCGGCGCGCCACGCCCTCATGCATTCGAGCCGGGCGCCATCGCCGCGGCGCGTCGCATCCTGATGGAAGGAGAAGAGCCATGAGCAAGAACCCGTTTCCCCTGGGCAAGACCGGATTGCTGCAGGCCTATCGCACCATGCGCACGATCCGCGAGTTCGAGGAGCGTCTTCATGTCGAGTTCTCGCGCGGCGACATTCCGGGCTTCGTCCATCTCTATGCCGGCGAGGAGGCCGCGGCCGCCGGCATCATGATACATCTGAACGAGCGCGACCGCATCGCCTCCACCCATCGTGGCCATGGCCATTGCATCGCCAAGGGCGTCGATGTGCGGGAGATGATGGGTGAGATCTATGGCCGCGCCACCGGCGCCTGCCGCGGCAAAGGCGGCTCGATGCATATCGCCGATCTCTCCAAGGGCATGATGGGCGCCAATGGCATCCTCGGCGCCGGCGCACCGCTCGCCTGCGGGGCCGGGCTCGCCGCCAAGTTCCGCGGCGATGGCGGGGTGGGAATCAGCTTCGTGGGCGACGGCGCCTCCAACCAGGGCATGTTCCTGGAGAGCCTCAATCTCGCCGCGGTCTGGAACCTGCCGGTCGTCTTCGTGGTCGAGAACAACGGCTACGCCGAATCCACCTCCCGCGACTGGGCGGTTGCGGTCGACAGCTATGTCGATCGCGCGGCCGGCTTCGGCCTGCCGGGCGTCACCGTCGACGGCACCGATTTCTTTGCCGTCCACGAGGCGGCGGGCGAGGTCATCAAGCGGGCGCGGGAGGGCGGCGGGCCCTCGCTGCTGGAATGCAAGATGATCCGCTTCTTCGGCCATTTCGAAGGCGATGCCCAGACCTATCGCGGCCCCAACGAGGTCGAGGACATCCGCCTCAACCGCGACTGCATCAAGATGTTCACCGGCCGGCTGCTGGAGGCCGGCGTCGTCCAGAAGGCGGAGCTGGACGCGATCGACCGCGAGGTCGGGGCGCTGATCGAGGAAGCGGTCACCGGTGCCAAGGCGGCGCCGCTCCCGGCACCGAAGGAGCTTCTGACCGACGTCTATGTGGCCTATTGAGGGAGAGCGGAACATGGCGCGCAAGATCAGCATGAGGCAGGCCCTCAACGAGGCGCTCGACCAGGAGATGGCCCGCGATCCCCGGGTGATCGTGATGGGGGAGGATATCGTCGGCGGCGCCGGGGGTGCCGGCGAGCGCGATGCCTGGGGCGGGGTGATGGGCGTGACCAAGGGCCTCTATGCCAAATATGGCGAGCGGCTCATGGATACGCCGCTCTCCGAATCCGCCTATATCGGTGCCGCCATCGGAGCGGCCGCCTGCGGCATGCGGCCGGTGGCGGAGCTGATGTTCATCGATTTCATGGGGGTCTGCTTCGACGAGATCTTCAACCAGGCGGCCAAGTTCAAATACATGTTCGGCGGCAAGGCCGAGACGCCGGTGGTGATCCGGGCCATGGTCGGGGCTGGTTTCCGCGCCGCGGCCCAGCATTCCCAGATGCTGACGCCGCTCTTCACTCATATCCCGGGCCTCAAGGTTGTCTGCCCCTCCAATGCCTATGACGCCAAGGGGCTGCTGATCCAGTCGATCCGCGACAACGACCCCGTCATCTTCTGCGAGCACAAGAATCTCTACGGCCATGAGTCGGAGGTGCCGGCGGAGTCCTATGCCATCCCCTTCGCGGAGGCGAATGTGGTCCGCGAGGGCAAGGATGCGACCATCGTCACCTATGGCCAAATGGTCCATCGCGCCACGGCCGCGGCCGAGACGCTCGCCAAGAAGAAGATCGAATGCGAGGTCATCGATCTGCGCACCCTCTCGCCCATCGATATGGATACGGTGATCGACAGCGTCGAGAGCACGGGCCGCCTGGTCTGCGTCGATGAGGCCCATCCGCGCTGCTCCATCGCCAGCGATGTCGCGGCCAAGGTGGCGCAGGAGGCGTTCAAGTCGCTGAAGGCCGGCATCCAGATGGTGACCGCGCCCCATACGCCGGT
>DATBBO010000460.1:0-11731 GCA_036270995.1 Dongiaceae bacterium
CCCACGCCCAGCGGTGCTAAGCCCAGAAGATCGCCCAGCAGCCCGAGGACGAAGACCGCGGGCGCCGGCAGCAGCCCCGGCCGGTGGAGTCCCCAGTAGTAGACGGAGATGAGCGCCAGCCCCGGCCCCAGGGACAGGAAATGCGGTATCGGCAGCGGCAAGGTTCCGGCGATCAGCATCAGCAATGTCAGCAGGAATGGCAGCAGGTTCCGCGCCCAGATGTCCAGTCGATGCAGGAAGGAGAGCCTCACGGCAGCCCCGCTCCCCCCGGCTCGGCGCTGTCACCCTGGAGCACGCCCGTGAGGCGATAGTCCAGAAGACGCAGATACTCCATATGGTCCCAATCGACGAAGAGCTCGACGACTGCGCCCCCCGTATCCGTGGATTTGACGACGCCTACGGGCAAGCCGGGCGGGAAAGCACCGCCGGCGGCCGAGGTCACGACTCGGTCGCCCGGCACGAGCTGGGACCCATGGGAAAGGTAAAGCAACCTGGGGTTGTCCGAGTTGTCGCCAGCCAGGATTCCCTGGTCGCGACTCCGCTCGATAACAACGGGAATCCGGCTGTTGATGTCTGTCAGCAGGAGCACCCGGGCCGAACGCTCGCCGACCTCAGCGACCCGTCCGACCAGGCCTTCGCCCGAGACCGCGGCATCGCCTTTCCGCAGCCCGTCGCGCAACCCCGCGGCCACCAGCACGCTGCGCACGAAGGCGCCGCCATTGTCGGCAACGACCCGCGCCGTCACGAAGCTCGCTGCCCGGTCCGGCGCGAACTTCAGCAGGTCCCTCAGCGCCCGGTTCTCCGCCTCGAGCTGACGGGCGACCGATTGCCACTGCACGAGGCGCGCCTGCTGCTCGCGCAGCATCGCGTTCTCCTCTCGAAGATCCAGGAATTCCCGCGCGTTATCATAGGCTTGGCGGATACTCGCGAGAGGCCGGGACAGCCCATCCATGATCGGAGTCACGGCATCCGTCACCGTGAGCCGTGCGCGCTCGACGATGGGGCTCTCCGACTTGCCGAGGACCATCAGAGCCAAGGACGCGCCGAAAAGCAGGACGAAGGTAAAGCGATGGAGCCAGGCCTTCGCCGAAGCAAGCCTTAGGGCGGATCCCCCTCGCAATCTCACCGAGTCCCTCCTGGCCGGTGCCACTGACGATGGTTTACCATCGCTTGGACCACGAGCCTACCCGATAAATCTCGGCAATTAAAAGACTTTTTAGATTTACACGCATTGGATGCGGGAACCGCACCCGGGTCTCGCCCAGACCCCGATCAATAGGTATCGATGAGGAGGGTCTTCAGCGTCGACATCTCCTCCAGGCAGCGCCCGGTGCCGAGAGCCACGCAGCTCAGAGGATCGTCCGCGATGGAAACCGGCAGGCCGGTCGCATGGCGCAGCACGAAATCGAGATTGCTGAGGAGCGCGCCGCCGCCCGTGAGCACGATCCCCTTGTCGACAATGTCGGCGGCGAGCTCGGGGGCCGTATGCTCGAGGGCGACCTTCACCGCCTCGATGATGGCCCCAACCG
The DNA here is from genome assembly GCA_036270995.1 of Dongiaceae bacterium. Classification (GTDB taxonomy): domain Bacteria; phylum Pseudomonadota; class Alphaproteobacteria; order Dongiales; family Dongiaceae; genus DASXQK01. Next base: position 1,530 of record DATBBO010000460.1, read on the forward strand.
GTTCAGCCAGGCTCTCGGCAATCTGGCGCTCGCTGATCACCAGCTCCTTGGGCACACCATTCATGAGGTCGCGCCCCTTGATCTCCAGCACCCGGCCTTCGCCATCTTCCGGCGGGCAGGCAGAGCCGATCTCCTTCTTGATCCGTTCGGAGCTGCCCTCGCCCACCAGCAGGTTATGATTGCGGCGAATGTAGGCGATGATCGCCTCGTCCATCTTGTCGCCGCCCATGCGCACCGAGCGCGAATAGACGATGCCGCCCAAAGAAAGCACCGCGACCTCGGTGGTGCCACCGCCGATGTCGACGACCATCGAGCCGGTGGGCTCGGTCACCGGAAGCCCTGCGCCGATCGCCGCCGCCATGGGTTCTTCGATCAGGAACACACGCCGGGCGCCGGCCGACTCGGCTGACTCCTGAATGGCGCGGCGCTCGACCGCGGTCGACCCCGAGGGCACGCAAATGATGACCTGAGGACTTGCGAAGCTGCGCCGGTTGTGAACCTTGCGGATGAAATGCTTGATCATTTCCTCCGCCACTTCGAAATCGGCAATGACGCCGTCCCGCAAGGGACGAATGGCGGAGATATTGCCCGGCGTGCGGCCCAGCATCATCTTCGCCTCGTCGCCGACCGCGAGCACGCGCTTCTTGCCCTTGACCTCGGCGATGGCGACGACCGACGGCTCGTTCAGGACTATGCCCCGCCCTTTGACATAGACCAGCGTATTTGCCGTGCCCAAATCGATCGCCATGTCGGCGGAGAGCATGCCGAGCACTCTATGGAACATCCCCGGAGAACCTCAGGTTTGAGTCCGCTGGGCATAGCCGCCCCCTGCGGCAAATACAAGAACGTTGTGGCCGCGCCCGGCTGGGCGCAACCCAGACCGGCAGGAACGGGGGGACCGGACTTCCGGTCAGGCTGAAAGAGCGGCCGGGGCGGTCTTCTGGCGCTTTACGAGAAGCTTGTTCAGCGCATGGATATAGGCCTTGCAGGAGGCGACCAGGGTATCGGTATCGGCTCCCTGGCCATTGACCGTCTTGCCCTCCTCCTCCAGGCGCACCGTCACCTCGGCCTGGGCGTCGGTGCCGGCGGTGACCGCATTGACCTGGAAGAGCTGGAGCTTCGCCTCATGGGGGAAGAGCATCTTGATGGCCTTGAATGTGGCATCGACCGGCCCGTCCCCGGTCGCCCGGGCGGCCATCACCTTGCCATCGATCTCTAGTTCCAGATCCGCCTGTTGCGGGCCCTTGGAGCCGGCGATCACCTGGAGCGAGACGAACCGGATCCGATCGTTGCTGCGGACCACCTCGTCATCAACGAGGGCGATGATGTCCTCGTCATAGACATCCTTCTTCTTGTCGGCGAGCTCCTTGAAGCGGCGGAAGGCGTCCTCCAGGGCGTTGTCCCCCAGATCGAAGCCCAGCTCCTTCAGCTTGGTGCGGAAAGCATGGCGGCCCGAATGCTTGCCCATCACCAGGGTCGAGCGGCTGAGTCCGACGGATTCCGGCGTCATGATCTCATAGGTGCCCGCATGCTTCAGCATGCCGTCCTGATGGATGCCGGACTCATGGGCAAAGGCGTTGGCGCCGACGATGGCCTTGTTGGGCTGGACCGCGAAGCCGGTGATGGTGGAAACGAGCTTGGAGGCGCGGGTGATCGTGGTTGTCTCGATGCCGGTGCCATAGGCCATGGCATCGTGGCGCGTGCGCAGCGCCATGACGATCTCCTCCATCGCCGCGTTGCCAGCCCGCTCACCGAGGCCGTTGATAGTGCACTCGACCTGCCGCGCCCCGGCGACGACCGCCGCCAGCGAATTGGCGACCGCCAAGCCGAGATCGTTGTGGCAGTGGACCGAAATCACCGCCTTATCGATATTGGGCACGCGGTTGCGCAGCATGGCGATGAGCCCAGCGAATTCCTCGGGAATCGCATATCCCACCGTATCGGGAATGTTCACCGTCAGCGCGCCCGCCTTGATGGCGGTCTCGACACAGCGGCAAAGGAAATCGCGGTCGGTGCGCGAGGCATCCTCCGCCGACCATTCCACATCCTCGCAGAGATTGCGGGCATGGGTGACGCTGTCGATGATCGCCTGATGCACCGCCTCGGGCTCCATCTGCAGCTTGAACTTCATATGCAAGGGGCTGGTCGAGATGAAGGTATGGATCCGCGGCCGCGCCGCATCCTTCAGCGCCTCCCAGGCCCGATCGATATCCTTTCGGGAGGCGCGCGCCAGCCCGGCGACGGAAGAGGTCTTCAGGATGCGCGCCACGCCTCGTACGGCCTCGAAATCGCCATTGGAGGCAATGGGGAAACCGGCCTCGACCACATCGACGCCCATCTCCTCCAGCACTGCGGCAATACGGAGCTTCTCCTCGAGGTTCATGGAGCAACCAGGCGCCTGCTCGCCGTCGCGCAGGGTCGTGTCGAAGATGACGACTCGGTCGGTGGGATGCTCGCTCGCGCCGGCGCTCTTAGTCGGGCTGGTGGTTGCGGACATGGTTTCTGTTCCTCTGAGCCGGATGTCTCCGGCCTGGTTATCCACAGCTGCAGCGGAACTGAACTTCTTTGATCCCGGCAGCCGTTCTCGGGCTCTGGCGGGAAGCCTGTAACTTTTCTAGCCTGAGGCCCGGGGCGACGACAAGGGCAAATTCCCGCTCCCGCCCGGCCGTGTTCCAGTCTGGGCGACTCGCGGGGTCCCGTCTGGCCGGAAGATGAGCCAATGCAGCAGCAGCACCGTGCCCAGGGAGAAAATGGCACCGAAGATGACGTCGCTCAGGAAATGTCCTCCCTGATACAGGCGGAGCAGACCCACCGCGACCCCGAAGCCGAGGGCCGCAGCGATGCCCCATTTCCGACGGCGCGCGGGCAGCAACAGGGCTGGAGCGACAAGGGCAAAGGCGGCAGAGGGATCGCCGGCAACGAAGGAGCAATTGTGGTCGCAGGTGCCGTCGAAGGCGAAGGGCGCCACATAGACACTCGAGCCGCGGAATTGCAGCACATCCACCGGCCGGGGGCGGCCGGAATGATCCTTCAGCAAAGTGTTGGTGAGGAGTCCCGGACCAATGGCGAAGACGGCCGCAACATACAGGGCCTGCCAGAGGCCCAGATTGCCGATAGGCCGGCCGAGCAGCCGCAGGATAGCGGCAAGGACGAAGAAGACGATGCAGATGCCGACCCAATAAGGGGTCGCGTAGTGAAGCAACTCGGCGGGCCGCGAGAGGGCCAGCAGAAAGCGACCGTCGGCCCCGAGCATCTTGGCGCCGACCGCCAAGTCCAGTTCCGGATAGATGAGGAACACCACGGTGGCCCCCAGGAACATGGCGACGAGCAAGAGGGCTACCAGGCCTCTCATGGCTGACCGCCTTGGAACCCCGCCAACCGGTCGAGCTCGAAGCGGCGCAGCTCGCCGGTGAAGAGAGGAATGATGACGCTGCCCACGCTCTGAACCTCGCTGAAATGCGCCGCGATCTCTTTCTCATGCCCGGCTGGGCCGACCCAGAGGAACGGCCCCTGGGCACCGGGCTGAAGCGGTGCCGTTCCGCCGCCCAGATCCTGGGGGTCGTCCTGCCAGGGCGCATAGCTGCCGGGCGGTATCTCCCCATAGTAGAGCACGAGGCTTGCCGGCACCCGCTTGTCGATCAGGAGCTTTGGCGGCGGCATCTGCCGGGTCAACTCGGCGGTGACCACCCGGCCGAGCGCATGCCAGCCCGTCAACGGGGCGACGGCCTCCGCCAGCGAACGGGGCGCGCCATGCCAATGGGGTGTGGTCCAGATGAGACCGTAAAGGGCGAGCCCGATCGCGACTTGGGCGACGACCGTCGCCCTCAGCCAATTGAAGGCAGGGCCCTGCAAGGCGAGGCCCGCCAGCAGCAGGGCAACGGCGATATAGGCCACCGTCACGGCGCCCGGAGCATAGGAAAGCGCGTACGGGCCGGGGCCCGCTGCGAGCGCGGCCAGAAGACAGACCGCGAGGACAGGTAGTGACAGGCAGAGCAGCAAGCGGCGGTCGTCGGGCGTCAGCACCTCCTTTTCGGCTTCCGTCGCACTATGCCGCCCCAGGAAGCCGAGGCCCGCCAGCAGGCCGAGGGCAAACGGGCCCAAAATCACGACCTGCCAGGCCAGGAAGGAAAGGAGGCCCATCGCTGGTCCGAAATGCGGAAGGAGCGCGCCATGGTCGAGCCGCCAGATCGCATGCGGCAGGAGGACCACCAGGACGAGCGGCACCATCAGGCCGAGATTCCGGCCGGCGATCACCGGCCTCCCCCGGCGCGAGAGGAGCAGATAGAGAGCGACCCCCAAGGGAAACAGCAGCATGGCCACGCTGCAGAGAGCCCCCAGCCCGATAGCGAGCCCGCCGAGAACGGCCCAGCGGATCTCTCCGCCTTGCCGCAGCCGAAGAAAGGCGTAGAGCGCGAGTGCCCAGAAGAACGCGAGGGGAGAATCCGGGGCAAGCCACATGGAGGCGATCGCCACCCCGGGCAGCGTTGCATAAGTCAGCATGGCCCAGGCGCCGAGCCGAAAGCCGCCCAGCACGAGACCCGCCCCGCCCAGGAGCATCGCCGTGCCGGCCTGGAGCAACGGACCGACCGCCCGGGTGCAGGCTCCATCCGGCCCACAGAAGCCGGCGGCGACCGAGATGAGCCAGATCGGAAGTGGGGCCTCGCCCGCATAGCCGAACGCGAACGTCCGGCTCCAGAGCCAGCGTGTCGCCTCCGCGACATCGAGCTCCAGGGGCGAGACCCGCAGGAAGGCAAGCCGCAGCAGCGTCAGCCCGGCAACGGAATAGAGCGCCATCGCCCAGAGCCCTGCCGCTGGATCGGTCGCGGCAGGGCTGGGCGGCAGGCTCCGGATCGGTCTTCGTCGGGACGCGGGTGCGCGCATGCGACCATCGGCCTTCCGGTCGGCGGGAGCCCTCACCCGGGCCCTCTCCTCCATTCCTGGCGCGAGGGCGAAGAGGGCGATAGGACGCTAGTTCTTCGTCTTGTCGACGAGCTTGTTCTTGCCGATCCAGGGCATCATGCCGCGGAGCTGGGCGCCGACGGCCTCGATCGGATGCTCGGCGGCGCGCCGGCGCATGGCCTTGAAGCTCGATTGGCCGGCCTGGTTTTCCAGCACCCAGTCGCGGGCGAAGCGGCCGGACTGGATGTCGTCCAGGATGCGCCTCATCGCCGCCTTGGTCTCGTCGGTGATGACCCGCGGCCCGCGGGTGTAGTCGCCGTATTCGGCGGTGTTGGAGATCGAGTAGCGCATATTGGCTATGCCGCCCTCATAGATGAGGTCGACGATCAGCTTCACCTCATGCAGGCATTCGAAATAGGCCATCTCCGGCGCATAACCCGCCTCGATCAGGGTTTCGTAGCCGGCCTGGATCAGCGCCGTCAGCCCGCCGCAGAGCACGACCTGCTCGCCGAAGAGGTCGGTTTCGCATTCCTCGCGGAAGGTCGTCTCGATGATGCCCGAACGGCCGCCGCCGATGGCGCTGGCATAGCTGAGGCCGATCTCGAGCGCGTTGCCGCTGGCATTCTGCGCCACCGCCACCAGGCAGGGCACGCCGCCGCCCTTGAGATATTCGGAGCGCACGGTATGGCCCGGCCCCTTAGGTGCGACCATGAAGACGTCGAGATCGGTGCGCGGCTCGATCAACTTGAAATGGATGTTCAGGCCATGAGCGAAGGCGAGTGCGGCACCCTGCTTCATATGCTTGGCAAGGTCGTCGGTATAAAGCTTCGCCTGCAGCTCGTCGGGCGTCAGCACCATGATGACATCGGCCCATTCCGCGGCTTTTTTCGGCGTCATCACCTCGACGCCAGCATTTTCCGCCTTCTTGATGGTGGCCGAGCCCTCGCGCAGCGCGACCCGGACGTCCTTCGCCCCGCTATCCTTCAGGTTGAGGGCATGGGCATGGCCCTGGCTGCCATAGCCGACGACGGCGATCTTCTTCCCTTTGATCAGGTTCACATCGGCGTCGCGGTCGTAATAAACACGCATGGAGGCTTCCTTTCGGCGAAGATAGAGAGATGGTCTAGATCGGCTCTGGCCCACGGGCGATGGCGGCGACACCGGTCCGCGCCACATCCACCAGACCCAGCGGGCGCATCAGGCCGATGAAGGCGTTGAGCTTGTCGGTCGAGCCCGTCATCTCGAAGACGAAGCTCTCGATGGTCGCATCCACGACCCTGGCCCGGAAGATATCGGCGATGCGCAGGGATTCAACCCTCTTCTCGCCGGTGCTGCGCACCTTGACCAGGGCGAGCTCGCGCTCCAGCGCCGCACCATCGATGGTAAGGTCGCGCACCTTGTGGATCGGCACCAGGCGGTCGAGCTGGTTCTTGATCTGCTCGATGATCATCGGCGTGCCGGAGGTGACGATGGTGATGCGCGAAAGCCGCTCCACCGGATCGACCTCGGCGACGGTCAGGCTCTCGATGTTGTAGCCGCGGCCCGAGAACAGGCCGATGACGCGCGCGAGCACCCCGGCCTCGTTATCCACCAGCACCGAGATCGTATGGCGTTCCGTCTGGTCATCTTTGGCCATCAGACCAGCACCATGCCTTCCTCGGAGATGGGCCGGGCCTCGTCCTCGGGCCCCAGCAGCATCTCGTTATGGGGCGCGCCCGAGGGAATCATCGGGAAGCAGTTTTCTTTCTGATCGACCACGATATCGGCGATGACCGGGCGGTTCACCGCGATCATCTCCTGGATGAGGCCGTCGAGGTCGGCCGGCTTCTCAGCGCGAAGTCCCACGGCCCCGAAGGCCTCCGCGAGCTTGACGAAATCCGGCAGGGCGTCGGTATAGCTCTCGGCGTAGCGCCCCCCGTGGAGCAGCTCCTGCCATTGGCGCACCATGCCCATGTACTGGTTGTTCAGAATGAAGACCTTCACCGGCAGACGGTGCTGGATGACCGTCGACATCTCCTGGATGTTCATCAGGATCGAAGCCTCGCCGGCGACGTCGATGACGAGGGCGTCCGGATGGGCGATCTGGACGCCGGCGGCGGCCGGCAAACCGTAGCCCATCGTGCCCAGGCCGCCCGAGGTCAGCCAGTGGTTCGGTTTCTCGAAGCCGATGAACTGGGCCGCCCACATCTGGTGCTGGCCCACTTCGGTGGTGATGTAGAAGTCCTTGTCCTTGATCGCCGCGTAGAGCCGCTGGAGGGCGTATTGCGGCTTGATGATCTTGTCGGAATTCTTGTAGGTCAGGCATTTCCGCGCTCGCCACTGGTCGATCTGCGACCACCATGCCTTCATGGCCTTGGCTTCCGGCTGCGCCTGGCGCGCCTTCCAGATCTTGATCATGTCCTCGAGCACGCGCCCGCAATCTCCCACGATGGGGGTATCGACATGGACATTCTTGTTGATCGAGGAACGGTCGATGTCGATGTGGATCTTCTTCGAGTTGGGAGCGAAGGCCGCGAGCTTGCCGGTCACCCGGTCGTCAAAGCGCGCCCCGACGGCGATCATCACGTCGCAGTCATGCATCGCCATGTTGGCCTCGTAGAGCCCATGCATGCCGACCATGCCAATGAATTGCGGGTCGGAGGCCGGGAAGCTGCCGAGGCCCATCAGGGTCAGCGTGCAGGGAAAGCCGGTCAGGCGGATAAACTGACCCAGGAGCTGGGAAGCGGCCGGGCCCGAATTGATCACCCCGCCGCCGCAGTAGAACAGCGGCCGCTTGGCCTTGGCCATCAGCTCGACGGCCTTCTCGATCTGCTTGGCGTCGCCCTTGACCGCGGGGTTGTAGCTCTTGTGCTTCACCGAGGCGCCGCCGGCGTATTTATGCTTGGCTTGCAGGATGTCCTTGGGCAGATCCACGACCACCGGCCCCGGGCGGCCGCTGCGCGCAACATAGAAAGCCTCGTGAATCGTGCGCGCGAGATCGCCGATGTTCTTCACCAGGTAGTTGTGCTTGGTGCAGTGCCGGGTGATGCCGGTCGTATCCGCTTCCTGGAAGGCATCGTTGCCGATGAGATGGGTCGGCACCTGGCCGGTCAGGCAGACCACGGGCACCGAATCCATGAGCGCGTCGGTGAGGCCGGTCACCGCATTGGTGGCACCGGGGCCGGAGGTCACCAGGACGACGCCGACCTTGCCGGTGGAGCGCGCGTAGCCCTCCGCCGAATGAACGGCGGCCTGCTCATGGCGCACCAGGATGTGGCGCAGCGAGTTCTGCTTGAAGAGTTCGTCATAGAGCGGAAGCACGGCGCCGCCCGGATAGCCGAAGATGACCTCGACGCCCTGGTCCAGCAGCGCCTTGATCACGATTCCCGCCCCTGTCAGTTCCTCTCCAGTCATGGGCCGTACTCCTTCGCAGCCGCCATAAATGACGAAAAATCCGGGACTTCCGCGGCAGCCGCGGGAAACTAGTGGGTCATACCGGAGCGGTCAACAGGAAACGGCGAATAATATTAAAGATTTCTGGTAAGATTCTTTCCGAAAATTGCGCCTCGACGATCCGAGATGCTGGCATCTGATGCCGAATCCACGTCATCTGCCGCTTGGCGTAGCGCCGTGTTGCCTGTTGCGCCGCGGCAATCGCGGTCTCCAACGTCTCTTTGCCCGCGAGCACGCCGGCGAGCTCGCGAACCCCCACCGCCCGCATGGCCGGCAGTGCGGGATCGAGACCCAGGTCCAGGAGCGCGCGCACTTCTTCCAGCGCCCCTTGCTCCACCATACGGGCGAAGCGGGTATCGCAGGCAGAATAGAGCACATCGCGCTGCGGCAGCAGGATGAGAGTGAGGCAAGGCCAGGCGTCACGGGGCGGAATCGCTTGCCAGTCCGCCAGCGACCGCCCCGTTGAGTGGCGGACGGTCCAAGCCCGGAAGATCCGCTGGCTGTCGCTGGGCGCCAGACGCTCTGCCATGACCGGATCGAGGGCAGCGAGCTCGGCATGGAGTCCCGCCGGACCCAGGGCCGACAGCTTTGCCGCTCCCGCCTCGGCCACCTCTTCCGATATGGGCGGAATATCGGAAAGACCTTCCGTCAGGGCGCGCAGATAGAGCCCTGTGCCGCCGGTGAAGACCGGCAGCCGATCCGCCGCCTCCATCGCAGCCGCCTCGGCCATCTGACGCCACCGGCCCGCGGAGCAGCGCTCGGCGGCGGGCAGCACCCCATAGAGCCGGTGGGGGGCTAGCGCGAGCTCCGCCGGTCCCGGGCGCGCCGTCAGGATACGCAGCTCTCGGTAGACCTGCATGCTGTCGGCGTTGATGACGACGCCGTCGAAGGCCCGCGCAATGGCAAGAGCCAGGGCCGATTTGCCGCTCGCCGTCGGGCCGGCGACGACAATCGCCGGCTTTCGCTCTGGATCGGAAGGCGTCAGCCCTGGTCGGTCCGGACCGCCACCCATTGGAAGTCGCCCTGGCGATAGATCAGGAAGGTGACGACTTTATAGCCGTTTGCCTTCGCCACAGCGACGCGCTTCTCCACATCGGCGGGGGTGGTAACCGAATTCTGGTCGACCTCGACGATGACATCGCCCGCCTTGAGCCCTTTGCCGGCCGCATTGCTCTTGGAATCGACATTGAGCACGACGACACCCGCCGCCTCATCTGCGATGTTGTAGCGCTGACGCAGCTGCTCGGTCATCTCCGCCAGGCTGAGACCCAGGATCGTCTTGGCCCCCTCCGGTGCCTTCGGCTTGGTGGGCTGGGTTCCGGTGTCGGCGGTCTTGGCCTCCGCGGTCTCGTCGAGCTCGCCGATCTTGACCTGGAAAGTCATCTCTTTGCCCTGCCGCAGCACAACCACGGGCACGGAGGTATCAAAGGCCGTCTCGGCGACGATGCGTGGCAGATGCCGCATCTCGTCGATGTCCTTGTTGTCGAACTTGATCACCACATCGCCCTGGCGAATGCCCGCCTTGTCCGCTGGTCCGCCATCGGTGACCGCGGCGATGAGCGCACCCATGGGCTTCGGCATCTTGAGCCCTTCCGCCAGCTCCGGCGTCACGCTCTGGATCCTGACCCCGAGCCAGCCGCGGCGCGGATGGCCATACTGGCGGAGCTGCTGGATGACGCCCTTCGCCAGCGAGGACGGGAGCGCGAAGCCGATACCGATACTGCCGCCGGAAGGCGAGAAGATCGCCGTATTGATGCCGATGACCTTGCCGTCCGTGTTGAACATCGGACCGCCGGAATTGCCACGGTTGATGGCGGCATCGGTCTGCAGGAAGTCGTCATAGGGGCCGGCGTTGATGTCGCGCTGGCGGG
>DATBBO010000461.1:0-14378 GCA_036270995.1 Dongiaceae bacterium
CCGACTTCTTCTTTGCGCCGGCGCGCCAGCTCATCGGCGGCTGGGTGGCGACCCTGATGAGCATCCTGATCCTCTCCGGCTCATTCGCCTGCGGCATGGCTTTCCACAACACCGCGGCCCGCTATTTCTATTCCCTCGGCCGTGAGCGCGTGCTGCCGGCGTCGCTGGGCAAGACCCATCCGGTGCATCGCACGCCCCATGTGGCCTCCTTCACCCAGAGCGTCATCGCGGCGGTCATCGTCCTGGCCTTCGCGATCAGGGAAGGCACCAACGACCCGACCACCCAGGCCTATCTCGAGGTCTATGGCTTGATGGCGCTGGTCGGCACGATCCTCATCGTCGCTGCCCAGGCGGTCGTGTCGCTTGCGATCATCATGTATTTCCGCACCCACCATCCCGAGGACCATCACTGGTGGAAGACCCTCGTCGCGCCGGCGATCGCCCTCGTGACCCAGGCCTATGTGGTCTATCTCTGCGTCGCCAACATGGATTTCCTCGGCGGCGGATTGCGCTTCGCCGACTTCATCATCTGGATCGATCTGGCGGTGCTGATCATCGGCATCCTCGGCGCCGTCTACATCAAGGCGAGCGATCCCGAGAAGTACGACAAGATCGGCCGGCTGATCTATGAGGGCCTGCCAGAGAAGTAATCCGGTGCCGGGTTCGACCGGCCGGGTCTGAACGGCGGCCCTTCATCCCTGAAGGGCCGCCGTATTCACGGGTGGCGGGACCAAGCGGACATGTTCATTCTCGGCATCGATATCGGCACCCAGAGCCTGAAGGCGGTGGTGCTGGGCGAGGGGCTCCGGCCGCGGGGCGCGGGCTCGGCCGCCTACGAGCCCCGCTTTCCGCAGCCGCTCTGGGCCGAGCAGGATCCGCGCCTCTGGCTCGAGGGACTGAGCCCCGCCATCGGCCGGGCGCTGGCCGAAGCCGGCATCGCGGCCGCGGATGTGGGGGCGCTGGGCATCGCCGGCCAGCTCGATGGCTGCCTTCCCGTCGACCGCCAGGGCGAGGCGCTCGGCCCCTGCCTCATCTGGATGGACCGGCGCGCCGGCGCCGAGACGGAAGGCCTGCCGGCAGAGACGGTGCTGGCCAAAGGCGGGGTGGTGCTGGATGCGAGCCACATGGCGGCCAAGATCCGCTGGCTGAAGCGCCATCATGCCGAGGCCGGCGCGATCGCCCGCTTCCATCAGCCGACCTCCTATGTGGTCGCCCGCCTCACGGGGCGCGCGGTGCTCGACCATGCGGTCGCCTCCACCTCCATGCTCTACGGTCTCTGGGAGCGGCAGCTCGACCCGGAGCTCTGCGGCCTGTTCGGCATCGCGCCCGAAGAGCTGCCGGAGATCGATGCCAGCGAGGCCCTGGCCGGGAGCCTGAGCGGGGCGGGCGCCGCGCTCACCGGCCTTCCCGCGGGCATTCCCGTGGCCGTCGGCACCGGCGATGATTTCTCCAACACCCTCGGCGCCGGCGTCGTGCGTCCGGGCCACGTCATCGTCTCTCTCGGCACCGCCGAGGTGGTGGGCGCGGTACATGACTCGGCCGTGATCGACAAGGGCGCGCTGGTGGAGACTCACGGTTATGCCGGCCACCGCTTCTTCATCGAGAATCCAGGCTGGCTCTCCGGTGGGGCGCTCGCCTGGCTGATCCGCGTGCTGCGGCTCGCCGGCGTCGACGAGCTGAACGCGCTGGCGGCCAAGGCGCCGCCGGGTGCCGGCGGCGTCACCTTCCTGCCGGCGCTCTCCGGCGCCATGGCGCCGGAATGGGTGGCCGAGGCCCGCGGCAGCTTCTATGGGCTGACGGCTGCCCATGGCTCCGAGCATCTGGCCCGCGCCCTGCTGGAGGGCTGCGCCTTTGCCATGCGCGATGTGGTGGACCGGCTGACGGATCTCGGCATCGATACCGCCCGCGTGCGGCTCCTCTCCGGCGGGGCGAAGAGCCGCCTCTGGGCCGAGATCCGGGCCGGGCTGCTGAGGCGCCCCGTCGAGGTCGCGGCACTCTCCGACAGCTCGCCATTGGGCGCAGCGCTGCTCGCCGCTATTGCCGCCGGCGCCGAGCCCGATCTCGACAGCGCGGCCGACAGGCTGGCGCCGGAGGTGATCGAGATCGAGCCGGTCGCGGCCCATCTCGATGCCTATGAGGAGGCCTATCGGCGCTACCGCCGCCTCTTCGCGGCGCTGAAGCCAATGTTCGGAGAGAGCGCATGAGCCGCGATCTGATGGAGCGGCTCCTGGCGGGGCGGCTCCCCGATCCCGATGGCGCCGGCACTCTCTCGGTTCCGACCCGCAAGGTGGTGATCGCCCCGAGCCTGGCAGGCCAGGAGGCGAGCCTGCTGGCCGATCTCGGACTCGGCCGGCGCCTTGCGGTGGTTTCCGATCCCACCACGCGCGCCGTGCTCGGCGCGCGGGTGGTCGCGGGCCTGGCGGGCTGGGATGTCTCCGAAATCGTGCTGGAGCGAGCGCCCCATCCCGACGACGAGACGGTGGCGCGGGTCAGAGCCGCCACCGCCGGCGCCGAGGCGCTGCTGGCCGTGGGCTCCGGCACCATCAACGATCTCTGCAAATACGCGGCCTTCCTCGACCGCAAGCCCTATGCGGTCTTCGGCACGGCACCCTCCATGAACGGCTATACCTCGGTCAACGCCGCCATCACCGAGCATGGCCACAAGTTGTCGTTGCCCGCGGCAGCCCCCCTCGGCGTCTTCCTCGATCTCGGCGTGCTGGCGGCAGCACCCGCGCGCATGATCCGCTCGGGGCTCGGCGACAGCATCTGCCGGCCCACGGCCCAGGCCGACTGGCTTCTTGCCCATCTCCTGCTGGGCCACCCCTATCGGCGCCTCCCCTTTGTTTTGCTGGAGGCCGACGAGACGAAGCTGCTGGCGAGCGCCGGTTCGCTGACGGCCGGCGATACCGGTGCGATCGAGCTTCTGGCGCGCACGCTGATCTTGTCGGGCTTCGGCATGACCATCTGCGGCGGCAGCTATCCCGCCAGCCAGGGCGAGCATCTCATCAGCCACTACATCGACATGATGGGCGATCCTGCCTGGCCCCAGTCCTTTCATGGCGAGCATATCGCCGTCACCGCGCTGACCATGGCGCGCCTGCAGGAGGCCATGACAGCCGGCGAGGCGCCGGTCCTCTCGCCAACGCGGCTGACAAGAGCGGAGCTCGAGCGCCATTTCGGTCCTGAGCTCGGCGCCTCCTGCTGGGCTGCCTTCTCGAGGAAGGCAATGGATGGCCCGGGCACGGCGACCCTCAACGCCAAGCTGGCGAAGGAGTGGCCCGAGATTCGCGCTGTCCTCAAGGATGCGATGCGGCCCTCGGCGGAGATGGCCCGCGCGCTCGCCGCCGCCGGCGCGCCGGTGTCGCCCCGCGACATTCATTTGCCGGAAGCCTTTTATCGTCAGGCGGTGCGCCACGCCCGCGAGATCCGCGACCGCTACACCTTCCTCGACCTGGCGGCGGAGTCCGGGCGCCTGGACAGCCTGGCGGAGGCGGCGTGAGCGAGCGCCGGCAGCTCCGCCCTTTGGCGGAGTTTCCGCTCCCGGAGCGCGCGCGGATCCGTGCACTCCTCACCGATATCGACGATACCCTGACGGATCACGGCCGCTTGCCGGCGGCGAGCTATGGCGCGATGGAGCGCCTGCGGGAAGCCGGTCTCATCGTCATCCCGGTTACCGGCCGACCCGCGGGCTGGTGCGACCTCATCGCCCGGCAATGGCCGGTCGACGCCGTCGTGGGCGAGAACGGCGCCTTCTATTTCCGCCATCTCGAGCCCGAGAAGCGCATGCAGAGGGTTCATGCCCTCGACGCGGATACCCGGGCAGCGAACCGCGTGCGGCTCGAGGCCATCAAGGCGGAGGTGCTGGCGGCGGTGCCGGGTGCCGCGGTGGCGGCCGACCAGGCCTATCGCGAGGCCGATCTCGCCATCGACTATGCCGAGGACATGGCGCCCTTGCCGCCGGCGGCGATCGACCGGATCGCCGCCATCTTCGAGCGCCATGGGGCGACGGCCAAGGTCAGCTCGATCCACGTCAATGGCTGGTACGGCGCCTATGACAAGCTCTCCATGGCCCGGCGCCTGCTGGCCGAGGCTTTCGATATCGATGCCGATGCCGATCGGATGAGCATCGTCTTCATCGGGGATTCGCCCAATGACGGGCCGATGTTTCGCCATTTCCCCCAGGCGGTGGGGGTTGCCAATGTTCTCGATTTCGCCGAGCGCCTCGCCGACAAGCCGCATTGGGTGACCCGCGCCCGGGCTGCGGCCGGCTTCGTCGAGCTGGCCGAGGCTCTGCTCGCCGCGCGGCGGGTCTAGTGTCGTGGCGGGCCGGAAGAAGCTGAAGAAGGAGGAGCGCCAGGCGCGGATCCTGGGAGAGCTGCGCGCCTCGCCGGCGATTCGCATCTCGGCGCTGGCGGGCGAGTTCGGCGTCTCCACCGAGACCATCCGACGCGATCTCGACGAGCTGAGCCAGCAGGGCATGCTGAGCCGGACCTATGGCGGGGCGGCACCCCGGCCTTTCGGCGCCGAGCCCACCCTTAGCGAGCGCTACAAGGAATATGTGGGCGAGCGCGAGCGGGTCGGCATCCAGGCGGCCCGGGCCATCAAGCCGGGCCAGGTGCTGATGATCGATTCCGGCTCGACCACGCTGCATTTCGCGCGCCGGCTCTCGGCGGAGCTGCGCGATCTCACCGCCATCACCAATAGCTGCGGCATCGCGGCGGTGCTGGCGGCCAACCCCACCATCCGCGTCGTGCTCTGCCCGGGTCGCTACGACCCGCGGGAGGGCAGCGTCTTCGGCTCCGACAGCGAGAGCTTCCTGCAGCGCTTCAACGCCAACCTCGCCGTGATCTCCTGCAGCGGGCTCACGCCCGAGGGGCCGAACGACGTGAACCCGGCCGCGGCCGGAATCAAGCGGGCCATGCTGGCGCGGGCGGAATCGAACATGCTGCTGCTCGACCATTCGAAATTCGATGTGCTGGCGCTGGAGAACGTCTGCAGCCTCGAATCCATCCGGCTGATCGTCGCCAACCGCGCCCCTCAGGGCGAGCTCGCGCGCGCCATCAGGCGCGCCGGGATCGGGATCGAGGTGTCGGCCGAGCCGGCGGCAAAGGCGCTGCGCCGGGTGCAGATTCGGTAGCAGGTCTCTCGCCGAGATCGCGCAAAAATTCTACCTGCGGGGCAAAAATAGCATAATCTGGCGGCACTAATCGCCTCGGGGGGCAAGGCGGCGGCGGTGCTTGGGGGCGCTGCCGTTCAATCAAAGACCATCCTTCAATCACGGGTCGACAGAGGAGGCATCATGGATCCGCGCAAGGACTTCATCGCGCAGTTGGAGCGCTATCGGAAGGGATCGATCTCCCGGCGCCATTTCTTCGGCGTCACGGGGCTGGGCACGGCGGTGGCGGCGCTGGCCGCCAGCATGCCGGAGCTGGTGGCGCCGCGCCGGGCCTATGCCGGCAATCTGGGGGACCGGGTCGCGCTCACGAGCTGGCCGAACTATCACGACCCCAAGAACTTCGACAAGTTCACCGCCGAGACCGGCGTCAAGGTCGAGCTCACGGTCTTCGGCTCCAATGAGGAGATGTATGCCAAGCTGAAGGCTGGCGGCACCGGCTGGGATGCCTTCGTCCCCACCAACTACACCATCGAGAACTACGTCGCGGCCGATCTGATCGAGCCGCTCGATCTCAGCCTCATCCCCATGTACGACCCCGCGACCTACACGGACCTGCGCTTCACCAAGCCCGGCACGGTGAACGGCAAGGTCTATGCGGTGCACAAGGACTGGGGCACCACCGGCTACTGCATCAACACCGCCAAGGTGCCCGAGAAGATGACGACCTGGAAGGAGTTCTGGGACGCGACCCGGGACAAGTACAGCGGCCGGGTCACGGTGCATGACTATCAGCTCACCACCATTGGCAATGCGCTCAAATATTACGGCTACTCCTTCAACTCCAACGACGCGAAGCAGCTCGCCGATGCGGAGAAGCTGCTGCTCGATGCCAAGCCGCATCTCTTCGCCATCACCAGCGACTACCAGCCGGCGATGCGCAATGGCGATGCCTGGCTGGCGGTGGCCTGGACGGGCGATGCCAAGCAGCTCCACAAGGACATTCCGTCGATCATCTATGTCATCGGCAAGGAAGGTGGCGAGATCTGGTCCGACTTCTACGCCGTGCCCAAGGGGGCGCCCCACCGGGCGGCGGGCTATGCGCTGATCAACTTCCTGCTGACCCCGGAGAACAACAAGAACGAGGTGCTGGCCCATGGCTATCCGGTGGCCGACAAGCGGGTGCTCGACCTCCTGCCGCCGGAGATGCTGCAGGACACCATCATGTTCCCGGCGGCCGAGGAGCTGACCCCGCTCGAGTTCGGGGCGGCGGCGACGCTGACCAACCCGACGCGCGCGGAGATCATGGCCCGCTTCAAGGCGGCCTGATCGCCCAAGGCAGCCTGATCACCGTGACGGCGGCGGCGTCGGGAGAAAGACGAGGAGCAGGGCGGCTGACCACTGCCCTGCTCCTGACGCCGGCCGCCTTCTGGTTCCTGATGCTGCTGATCCTCCCGCTCGCCGTGGTCATCGTCTATTCCTTCGGCGAGCGGGCGGCGACGGGGGGCTATCAGGCGGCCTTCACCTTCGAGAACTACCTTAACCTGCCGGCGCGGCTGAAGGCCTTCCGCAACACCCTGACCCTGGCGCCGACGGGGACGCTGATCTACCTCTTCATCGGCTATCCGCTCGCCTACTATCTGGCGGTCAAGACCACGGCCAAGAGCCGCCTCTTCCTGATCATCCTGGTCATCGTTCCTTTCTGGACCAGCTTCCTGATCCGCACCTATGCCTGGATGTTCATCCTGGGCGGGCGCGGGATTCCGGCGCTGCTCGACTGGATCGGCATCGAGGATGTGCGGCTGATCAACACGCCCTTGGCGGTCCTGATCGGCATCGTTTATGGCTATCTGCCGCTGATGGTCTTTCCGATCTTCGTCAGCCTGGAGAAACTGGATAAGCGCCTGCTGGAGGCCTCCGAGGATCTGGGGGCCGCGCCCTTCGCCACCTTTCGCCAGGTGACGCTGCCGCTCTCCGCGCCCGGCGTCATTACCGGCTGCATGCTGGTCTTCATCCTGCTGATGGGCGAATACCTGATTCCTCAGCTTTTGGGTGGCGGCAAGGTCTTCTTCATCGGGAATGCCCTGGTCGATCTCTTCCTGCAATCGCTCAACTGGCCCTTCGGCTCGGCCTGCGCCGTGGCGCTCGTCGTCATCATGCTGGTGACGGTGGGCCTCTACCTGAAGGCGGCGCGCCGGGGTGGTGAGCGCGACGTCTCGCTGATGTGAGGGGCGGGTCGTGCTGCGGGGCTATTCCACAATCATCTATCTCTTCCTCTACGCGCCCATCGCGCTGATCGTCCTCTTCAGCTTCAACAGCGGCAACAACGCCAGCGACTTCCAGCATTTCGCCCTGACCTGGTACGGCAAGGCGGCGAACAACACCTTCGTCATCGAGGCGCTGGAGAACAGCCTGATCGTGGCCGGCACCTCGGCGGCGCTGGCGACCATCATGGGCACCATGGCAGCGCTCGCGCTGCAGCAGGTACGGGGGCCACTGCGTCTCGCCTTCGACGGGCTCACCTACATTTCCATCATGGTGTCGGGCATCGTGATCGGGATCGCCACGCTGATCGCGCTGGTCAACACCTTCGCGCTCTTGAACGGCTTTCTCGCCTCGCTCTGGCGCGCGCCGGCGATGCGCCGCAGCTCGCCATGGGCTATGGCTCGATCATCGCCGCCCACACGCTCTTCTCCATGGCGCTGGTCATCGTCATCGTGCGCGCCCGCATCGCCGGCATGGACCGCAGCCTGATCGAGGCCTCCATGGACCTCTATGCCGATCCCTGGGGCACCTTCCGCCAGGTGACCTTGCCCCAGCTCTTGCCCGCCATCATCGCGGGCTTCCTTTTGAGCTTCACCTTCAGCCTGGACGATTTCGTCATCGCCTTCTTCGTCGCCGGGTCCGTGACGACGCTGCCGATCTATGTCTTCTCCTCGATCCGCCGCGGCGTCACGCCGGAGATCAACGTCATCGGCACCACGGTGATGGTGTTCTCGCTGACCGTGCTCTTCACCGCGCAAATGCTGCTGCGGCGTGGCCCGAAGGAGAAGCGGGCGGGGTAGTGCGACTCTTCGTCATTGCCGCGAAGGCGGGAATCCAGGGCCGCAGGCTCCGTCGCTTGCCCTCGATGTCTCCCCGGACTTGATCCGGGGATTTCGCGGACATGACGGAAGAGAAGCGATGCTCAGCCGATCCTCAGAAACTCCGCCGCATTGGCATAGAGCCAGCGATGCTGGATCTCCAGGTCGATCGGCAAAGCGCGGATCTCGGCGACGGATCGCTCGACCGGCATTATGGGAAAGGAGGAGCCGAAGATGATGCGCTCCTTCAGGATCGTCCGGCCATATTGCAGCAGCGGTTCGTAGCCCGAGGCGGCGACCGTCAGGTATTTCGGCCGCACCGCCACCAGCCCGATCCAGAGATTGGGGTGGCGCCAGGCGACCGCGATCAGCTCGTTGATCCAGGGCCAGCCCGGCGGAGCCGCGCAGACCCTGAGCTCCGGGAAATCCACCAGCACTTCGTCCAGCAGCTCCGGCCGCCCATAGCTCATCAAGGTCTGGCGCGAGAAGTTGACGCCGCAATGGATGTTGACCGGGATGTCGAGCTCCACGCATTTGGCATAGAGCGGATAGAGCAAGCGATCGTTGGGGTGGAGCTTGTGCTCGAAGCATTGCAGGTTCAGCCCGCGCAGCCCCAGCTCGTTCACGGCGATCTCGAGCTCGGCGACGGCGGGCTTGCCCTTATGGGGGTCGACACCGGCGAAGCCGATGAAGCGCGGCCCATGGGCCGCGCAGAAGCGGGCGAGATCGCGGTTCTCGATCTTGAATCCGAAGGTCGATTCCGCATCCCTCGCCTTGACGACCACGGTCCGTGCATCGAGCCCGTCATACAGTCTCAGATAACTTGCGAGCGCTTCGGGCCCGACGGCCTGGTCGGCCTGCTCCTCGCTCGCCCGATAGACGCGCCGGTAGTTCTGCAGATGCGGTGTTGCGCCGCGAAGCTCGGGGAGCGGCGGGGTGCTGGAGAAATCGATGATCATCTCAATGCCACCGGTTCTCGATCCGGTCGAAGCTGCCGCGGCGCGGATCGCTGCCATCGGGCTGCAGTGATTTCTTGGCGATCTTCGCCGAGGCGGTCAGCGGGAAGCTCTCGTGGAAGGAGAAATAGCGCGGCACCTTGAAGGCCGCCAATTGGCGCTGGCAATGCCGGATCAGCCCGTCCAGCAGCTCCGGCGATGGCGCGCATCCTTCCCGCAGCACGATGCAGGCTTTCACCTCCTCGCCGCGGATCTCGTCGGGCACCGGAACGATGGCGGATTCCCGCACCTCGGGAAGGGCGTTGAGGACGCTTTCCAGCTCCCGGGCTGCGATGTTCTCGCCGCTCCGGCGCACCATGTCCTTGAGCCGCCCGACGATATAGAGGAAGCCCCGCTCGTCTTGGCGGAAGAGATCGCCGGTCCGGAACCAGTCGCCATGGAAGGCGGCGGCGGTGGCCTCGGGATTGCCGTAATAGCCCTTCATGATCCCGGGCCCGCGCACCAGCAGCTCGCCCGCCTCGCCCGGCGGCAGAGGGCGGCCTTGCTCATCCGCCACGCGGCATTCGCGAAACGGCGCCGGCAGGCCGCAGGAGCCCGATCCCACCATCGCCGCCGCCTCGATCGGCATGAAGGCCGCCGGTCCGATCTCCGTCATCCCATAGGCCTCGCGTGCCTTGAGATTGAAGCGCTTCTCGATCTCGGCATGAATTTCGGGCGGCAGGCCATAGACATTGGCGCGCGCGACCGCGTTCCGGCCGTCGCGCTCGCTCGGCGGCTGCTTCAGGATGATCCAGGGCAGAAGGCAGAACTCGATGCGGAAATCCCGGACCCAATCCATGAAGCGCGTGGTGCTCTGGCGCCGGGCGACGAATAGAGTCCCCCGCCCATACAGGCACATCGAGAGCAGCCATTGCGGGTCCATATAGAAGAAAGGCATGGGGGCCAGGATGCGGCCATAGCGCTTGCCGTCGCGAAAGGCATTCACCTTGCCCGCGATCAGCCAGTAGCGCTGGGTCAGCATGCAGCCCTTGGGGAAGCCGGTCGTGCCCGAAGTGTATTGGATGTTCAGCAGGTCGTCGGCGCCCACCGGCTCGGGCGCCTCGAAGCTGTCGCGGGGATCGCAGTCCAGCTCGCGCCAGGCCACGGCGCCGGGCTCGGCCTCGCCGCCGACCACGATCTGCCGCGCGACCGGCAGGCTCACCTCGCCGCTGGCGCGGCAGGCGGCGATCACAGGGCAGAGTGCGGAATCCACCACCAGATATTCCGCCTCGCTGTCGTTCAGCAAATAGGTCAGCTCCCGCTCGCGATAGGCGATATTGACCGGCACCATCACGGCGCCGATGCGGGCCAGCGCCAGCCAGAGCAGCGGGAAGGTGGGGATGTTGGGCAGCATCACGGCGAGATGGGTCCCCTTGCGCAGGCCGAGCTCAAGCAGCTTCGCCGCGATGCCGTTCACCCGCCGCCGCAGCGACTCGTAGGTCTCCTGTTGCCCTTCCTCGAAGAAATCCCAGACGATCCGATCGCCGGCCTCGGCCGCGGCCGCGTCCAGCAGCGCCGCAAGATTCTCCGGCAGCGCCGAAGCCTCGATCGCCCGCACACGCTCCGCCGCTTCGCGCAGGGGGGACTTGCCCCAGGCCAGCTCATCCATGGGCAGGGTTCCTCATCGGCTGGGTGCTGTCCGGCTGACCGGCCGCCAGCACCGTCATGCTGCGAAGGGCGCGGCGCAGCACCTTGCCATTGACCGAGCGCGGCAGGCTGTCGAGGAAGACGACCTCGCGCGGTCGCTTGTAGCCCGCAAGACGCTTTTCGGCCTGGGCCAGGATCGACGCCGCGTCGCGGGGCGCGCCCTCGCGGAGGACGACGAAAGCGGCGATCACGCTGACATCGGGGCGGACATTCCGCTCGGCCGCAGCGACCTCGGCGATGGCGGGGTGATCGGCCAGCGCTGCCTCGACCTCCGCCGGCGAGACGCGGTAGCCGCCGGCATTCATCAGATCGTCGGCCCGTCCCTGAAACCAGAGATAGCCATCCTGATCGTAGGCGCCGAGATCGCCGCCCACGAACCAGCGGCCGCGATAGACGAGCTTCTCCTCCTCCGGCCGGTGCCAGTAGCCGAGCATCAGGCCGGGATCGTCGCGATGGATGGCGACCAGGCCGGTCTCGCCCGCCGGCAGGGGCTCATCCTCCCCCTCGATCGGCAGGATGGCGACGGCCCGGCCCGGCTGGGGCTTGCCGGCGCTGCCCGGGCGGATCGCCATCCCGGGGCAGGTGGAGACATAGGTCGAGCATTCGCTCATACCGAGCGACTCGTAGATCTCGAGCCCGGTGCGGGCGCGCCACTCCGCGAGGAGCTTCGCCGGCAAAGCCTCGCCGGCGGCAAGTCCATGGCGCAGGCTCGCGAGCTCGCCTCCGGCGAGCGCGCAATATTTCAGGATCTGGCGGTAGAGGGAGGGCACAGCGGCGAAGAGCGTGGCGCGGGTGCGGGCGATCAGCTTCGGCCAGGTCTGGATATCCTTGGGCCCGTTATAGAGCACGGCGGTGGCGCCATTCGCCCAGGGATCGGTCAGCCCCACCCCGATGGTGAAGCTCCAGTTGAAGGCCCCGGCATGAAGCACGATGTCCGCTGGCCCCATGCCCGACCAGCCGCGATACATCGGCCGGCGCCCCCAGGCGCTGCGCTGGGCATGGAGCACGCCCTTGGGGTGGCTGGAGGTGCCGGAGGTATAGACGAGGAAGCCGGGATCCTCGGCAGAGGTGTCGGCATAGGCGGGAAGGGGCGGAGAGTCCTTCAGCCGGCGGATCGCGTCCTCGTCGAGGATCCGCGCCTTCGTCGCTGGCGCCGCCCCTATCGGTGCCGAAAGGCCGCCCGCCAGCGCCACCGCGCCAGCGCCGGAATCGGCGAGCAGGAAATCCGCTTCGCCGGCGGTGAGCTGGGGCGAGACCGCCAGCGGCACGATGCCTGCGGCGATCGCGCCGAAGAAGAGGAGCGCGTAGTCGCTTGTATTGGGCAGGCGGATCATCAGCCGCTCGCCCGGTGCCAGCCCCAGCGCCAGCAGGCCGGATGCGACCCGGCGCGCCGCCTCGTCGAGAGCGCCATAGGTCCAGCGCTCCGCCGCCTCGAGGGAGGCATCGGCATCGGCAATGACGAGAAGCGCGGTCTTGTCCGGCGTAGCCACGGCTGCCCGGCCCAGGCAATAGCCCGCCAGATTGAATCGCGGCGGCGGCGGCTCGCCGGTGTAGCGCAGGATGGTCGCTTGGGACGTCACTCGATCAGGCTGTAGATGAACTCGTATTCCTTGCCCTGCTGGTCCTTCTGGCGGAGCTTCATCTGGCCCTGGGCCGAGGAATAGTCGCCGGTGCCGCCGGTCACCGCCAGCACCGAATCCTTCTTGTCGTAATAGGGGCCCTGCACGGTGATCTGTCCCCTGTCGAGGATGAGGGTCCAGCGGCACTGCCAGGATTCGCCGACGACGACACGCACGCACCAGCCATTGTCATGGCCGAGCAGCTTCTTGTCCTCCTGGTCATAGACCTCGTTGGCGAAGGTCAGGATGTCGCCGACATTGTCGTCCTTGGGGCCGACCTTGGTCACGTGATCGGTGGTCGCGTGCTCGACGACGATCAGCGAGGCCGCGGCGGCTGGCGGGGCACCCTGGACGGCCAGCGCGCCCATGACCAGGCTCGCAGCCAGCATTCCGCGAAAGATCATCCGCATAGGCCGTCCCTCCCTGAGCAGCGCGCCATGGTCTTCCGCGCCGTCTCCGCCAGCAAGAAAATTCGCGTTTAGCTATCGGCGCCTTGGGTGGTGGTCAGCCAGCCGGGGGTCCGGCTCTGGCCCTGGATGGTCCAGCCGCCATCGGCGGTGATGACCTGGCCGGTGATATAGGCGGCGGCGTCGCTGGCGAGGAAGCAGGCGATGCCGGCGATCTCCGCCGGCTGGGCCAGGCGGCCCATGGGCACGCGCTCCAGCATCCATTCCTCCTTGAGGGAGCCGTTGCGGATGCCTTCCTCCACCAGCTTGGTCCGGGTGTAGCCGGGGGCGATGGCATTGACGCGGATCCCCACCGCAGCAACCTCCAGCGACAAGGCGCGGGTCAGCCCCATGATGCCGGCCTTGGCCGCGCAATAAGGCCCGCGGCCGGGGATGCCGACATAGGCGGCCGTCGAGGCGATGCTGATGATGGCGCCGCCCTTGCCGCGCTCGACCATGCGGGGTACCGCCTGGGAGGCGCAGAGGAAGAAGCCGCTGAGATGGGTCCCGATGACCGCCTGCCATTCCTCGAAGGGGAGCTTGCCGATCAGGCCGACGCGCTGGATGCCGGCATTGTTCACCAGGATGTCCGGCGCATCGCCGCCGAGATCGATGGCGGTGAAGGCCGCCTCGACGCTCTTGGGGTCCGAGACATCGCATTCGAGATAAATGACGCCCGGCCTCGCCACCTCCGGCTCGATCTTGTCGAGGGAGACGACGCCGGCACCCGCGGCGCGCATCGCCTGCACGATGGCATCGCCGATGCCCCGCGCCCCACCGGTTACGACCGCCCTGCGGCCCTTGAAGCTGTTCGGTTCCATGCTCGCTCCTTCGTCGGCTAGTACATCAGCCAGCCGCCGCTGACATTGATGGTGGCGCCGGTGATGTAGCTGGCATGGTCGGAAGCGAGGAACAGCACCGTGCCGGCGAGGTCCGAGGGCGGGGCCATGTAGCCGATGGGAATCTGGGCGATCTGCTGGGCGAGCTGGTCCTCGTTCAACCCGCCGCGCAGCATGGCGGTGTCGGCGGCACCGGGCGAAACCGCGTTCACGGTGATGCGGTCCTTGGCATAGCTGCGGGCAAAGCCCCGGGTCATGGAGACGACGCCGCCCTTGGTCGCGGCATAGACGACCGAGCCGCCGAAGCCGCCGGACCACCAGGCTTGCGAGGTGAAGTTGATGATCCGTCCGCCGCGGCCCTGGGCCTTGAGCGCGCGCGCGACGGCGCGATTGAGGAAGAAGCCGGCCTTCAGGTTGATATCGTGCTGAAGGTCCCAATCCTCCTCGGTCACCTCATCGATATTGCTGCGGCGGATGAGGATCGCCGCGGTATGGGCCAGCACGTCGAGGCGCCCGAACTGCTTCTCGACCTTGGCGACCAGCGCGTCGTGGCTGGCGATGTCGCGGAGATCGACGGCCAGCGCCAGATGCGGACCGCCCTCCAAGAGGGCGGCGAGCTCGCCGACTCCCTTCTCG
>DATBBO010000462.1:0-7045 GCA_036270995.1 Dongiaceae bacterium
CGGCCTGGCGCAGGAACGCGGCGAGGCCCTGGCCGTTGGAGCTGATGATCTGCTCGGCCCCCCGCGGCTCGCCCGGCATGACGATCTCGTTGCCGGTGGCCAGAATGGCGACCCTCGGCTTCCGGTGCACCCGGAGCCAGGGATGGTTCATGGCGGCGGCCAGGCCGATATCGCGGGCGTTCAGACGCTTGCCGGCCGCGAGCCCGAAATCGCCTTCCCTGAAATCGAGGCCGGCGGGGCGGACATAAGTGCCCGCGGGGCCCGCTTCCTTGACCAGGACCTGTTCGCCTTCTGCCTCGGTATCTTCCTGGATCACGATCGTATCGGCGCCCGCGGGCAGGGGGGCACCGGTGAAGATGCGCACCGCCTCGCTGGGGCCGATCGGCGCCGCCTGGGCACCGCCGGCGGGCGCATAGCCGACGATCTTCAAGCGCACCGGCAGGCACGCCACATCCGCCGCCCGCACGGCATAGCCATCCATGGCCGAGGCGGCGAAGGGAGGTTGGGTGAGACGGGCCCGGACATTCTCCGCAAGTACCCGGCCGATGGCCTCGGGCAGGGCGACCTGCTCGGCAGGCAGCGGTCTGAACGCGGTGATGATGCGCCCGCGAGCCTCGGCGACGGAGAGCATCACGCGGCCTCGTAGCTGCCGGACTTGCCGCCGCGCTTCGCCGTCAGGCGGATTTCGGTGATGGTCATGCCGCGATCCACCGCCTTGCACATGTCGTACACGGTGAGGGCGGCCACGCTCACCGCCGTCAGCGCCTCCATCTCGACGCCGGTGCGCCCCTTGAGCCTGCAGGTCGCCTCGATATCGACGGCGCTGCGTGCCTTGTCGATGGCGAGGTCGACCTTGATGGAGGTGAGGGCGAGCGGATGGCAGAGAGGAATCAGCTCGGCGGTGCGCTTGGCTGCCATGATGCCCGCGAGCCGGGCGACGGCGAGCACATCGCCCTTCTTCATATCGCCGGCGGCGATGAGGGCAAGAGTCGCGGGCTGCATCAGCACGCTGCCTTTGGCGGTGGCGCTGCGCTCGGTCTCCGCCTTGTCCGAGACATCGACCATGGCGGCCTTGCCCTCGGCATCGAAATGGGTGAGACGGGACATCAGGCGGTCTTCCGCGCCGGCGGCTGCTCCAGGAGGCGGCGTGTGGCCGCGGCGACATCGGCCTCGCGCATCAGGGATTCGCCGATCAGGAACACCGCGGCGCCGGCGCGATGCAGCCGGGCGAGATCCGCCGGTCCGCCAAGGCCGCTCTCGGCGACCAGGAGGCGGTCCTTGGGAATCCGCGGTGCCAGGCGTTCCGTCACCGCAAGATCGACTGCGAGAGTCTTGAGATTGCGGTTGTTGATGCCGATGAGCCGCGCGGGCAGCACAAGGGCCCGCTCGAGCTCGGCCTCGTCATGCACCTCGACCAGCACGTCCATGTCCCAGGCGCGCGCGGCGGCATGGAGCTCCGCCGCCATCGCATCGCTAAGCGCCGCCATGATCAGCAGCACGCAGTCGGCCCCGAGCGCGCGGGATTCGGCGATCTGATAAGGGTCGACCATGAAGTCCTTGCGAAGCACCGGCAGGTGGACGGCGGCGCGGGCGGCCTGAAGATACTCGTCCCTGCCCTGAAAATAGGGCTCGTCCGTCAGGACCGAGAGGCAAGTGGCGCCACCCCCACGATAAGCCTGGGCCAGCATCACGGGATCGAAATCGGCGCGGATCAGCCCCTTCGAGGGCGAGGCCTTCTTGATCTCGGCGATCAGGCCATAGCGTCCGGCGGCGACCCTGCGGGCCAGGCGATCGCCAAAGCCGCGCGGGGGCGGGGCCCGGCGGGCCGCGGCCTCGACTTCGCCCAAGGGCCGCGCCGCCTTGCGGCTTTCGACCAGGCGGCGCTTGTCCGCCGTGATGCGGGCGAGTGTGTCGCTCATGCGCCGGGGGCCCGGTTCGTGATGGCGATGAGCTGCGCCAGGGTTGCCTTCGCCTTGCCGCTATCGACGGCAGCGGTGGCGAGCGCCACGCCTGCCTTCAGATCCGCTGCCTTGCCGGCAACGAGAAGCGCGGCGGCGCTGTTGAGCAGCACGATGTCGCGATAGGGCCCCGGTCTTCCGGCGAGGAGCTCGGTGATCGCCGCCGCATTGGTCGCCGCATCGGCGCCCTTCAGTTCCGCCGGCGTGGCCCGGGGCAGGCCGGCCATTTCCGGCGTCACCTCGAAGAGGCGGACCTTGCCCTCCCTAAGATCGGCGACATGTGTCGGGCCGGTGGTGGTGATCTCGTCGAGCCCGTCGGAGCCGTGGACGACCCAGGCACGCTCGGTGCCGAGCGCGCCCAGAACCAGGGCCATGGGCTCGATCCAGTCCTTGGCGAAGACGCCGAGGAGCTGGAGGCGCGTGCCGGCAGGATTGGAGAGGGGCCCCATGAGATTGAAGATGGTGCGCGTGCCGAGCTCGACCCGCGAGGGGCCCACATGGCGCATGGCGCTGTGGTGGCGCGGAGCCAGCATGAAGCAGATATTGGCGCGCCAGAGCGCTTCCTTCACCAGCGTCATGTCCGCCTCGATATTGACACCGAGCGCGCTCAGCGCATCGGCGGTGCCAGTGCGCGAGGAGGCGGCGCGATTGCCGTGCTTGGCGACAGGCACGCCGCAGGCCGCAGTCACGATGGCCGCGCCGGTCGAGATGTTAAGCGTGCCGCTGTTGTCGCCCCCGGTGCCGCAGGTATCGACGGCGCCGGCGGGCGCCTCGATCTTCAACATCTTGGCCCGCATGGTGCGCACCGCGCCGGTCAGCTCCGCCACCGTCTCGCCGCGCACGCGCAGCGCCATGAGGAATCCGCCGATCTGGGCCGGCGTGGCGTCGCCGGACATGAGGATGTCGAAGGCCTGCGCCGCATCGTTCTCGTCGAGGGATCGTCCGCCGGCGACGGCGGCGATCAGGGGTTTGAGATCGCTCACGCGACGGCCCGGCTGGGCGCGTTCAGCCCGGCGAGACGCAGGAAATTGCCGAGCAGGCGATGACCATGCTCCGAGGCAATGCTCTCCGGATGGAACTGCACGCCATAGATGGGCAGCGTGCGATGGGTGACACCCATGATGAGGCCGGCTTCCGTCTCCGCCGTCACCTCGAGGCAGTCCGGCAGGCTGTCGCGCTCCACCACGAGGGAATGATAGCGGGTCCCCATGAAGGGGGTAGGGATGTCCTGGAAAATGCCCTCGCCCCGATGCTGCACGGCGGTCAACTTGCCATGCATCGGGACGGGACCGCGGATCACTTTGCCCCCGAAGGCCTGGCCGATGGCCTGATGGCCGAGGCAGACGCCGAGGACAGGGAGCTTGCCGGTTGCCGCCTCGATGAGAGCGAGGCATATGCCGGCCCGGTCCGGATCGCAGGGCCCGGGGGAGAGGATGATTCCCTGGGGATGCAAGGCCATGACCTCGGCCACGCTGACCTGGTCGTTGCGCCGAACATCCACCGCCGCGCCCAGCTCGCCCAGGAAGTGGTAGAGGTTGTAGGTGAAGCTGTCGTAGTTATCGATCAAGACGAACATTTTCAGGGCCTTAGGCAGGATCGCCCGGCTCGCGGGCCGGCCGAACCTTATATCAGCAGGACGGGAGCGACGGGAAGGGCGGGCCCTCGATCCTTGCTTGCACTTGACCTTCCAACGACTGGAAGCTCCATATCCAGGCCATGAACGAGATTTCCCCTGAAGCGCCTGTCGATCTCGCGATCGAGGGCATGACTTGCGCGGGCTGCGTGCGGCGGGTTGAGGGTGCGCTCTCCTCGGTCCCCGGCGTGACGGCGGCCTCGGTCAATCTCGCCAACCGGCGCGCACGGGTGAGTGGCGAAGCGCCGCTGGAGGCACTGCTCCGGGCCGTGGACGCGGTTGGCTATCGCGCGGCACCGGCGCCGCAGGACGCGGCAGGCGAGGCCGCCGAGGCGCGAGCCGAGGCGGCGCGCCTGAAGGGCGATCTCATCACGCTGACCGCCGCCGCGCTTCTAACCTTGCCGCTGGTGATGCAGATGGGTGCCGAGCTCCTGGGCCTGCCCTGGATGCTGCCGGGCTGGATGCAGGCGCTGCTCGCCGCACCCGTCCAATTCTGGGCAGGGGCGCGGTTCTACAAGGCAGCCTGGGCTGCGCTGCGCGGCGGGCATGGCAATATGGATCTGCTGGTCGTGCTCGGCACCTCCGCCGCCTTCTTCTTCAGCCTCTATCAGCTCGCCGCCAGCGGACCTATGGGCGGCGCGCCGCATCCCTATTTCGAGGCCGCGGCGGTGGTCGTGACCCTCGTCCTGCTGGGGCGTGTGCTCGAGGCGCGTGCCCGGCGCAGCGCCGCCGCGGCGATCCGTGCCCTGATGCAGCTTCGCCCCGATATGGCGCGCATCGAGCGGGCCGGAAAGATTGTCGAGCTGCCGGCTGAGATGCTGCGACCCGGCGACATTCTGGTCGTCAAGCCAGGCGAGCGCTTTCCCGCCGATGGCGAGGTGCTGGAGGGCGAAAGCGAGTCCGATGAATCCCTGCTCACCGGCGAGAACCTGCCGGTGGAGAAGAAGCCCGGCGATCGCGTGATCGGCGGCGCTCTCAACGGCGACGGGCTGCTGCAGCTGAAGGCGACATCGGGCGTTCATGAAGGCGTGCTCGCCCATATCATCGCCCTGGTCGAGAACGCTCAGGCGAGCAAGGCGCCCATCGAGAAGCTGGTGGACCGGGTCAGCGGGGTCTTCGTGCCGGTCGTGCTGGGGCTTGCCGTCCTGACCTTCCTCGGCTGGACGCTCGTCACCGGCCATTGGCAGGCGGCGCTGATCCCTGCGGTCTCGATCCTCGTGGTCGCCTGTCCCTGCGCCCTCGGCTTGGCGACGCCGACGGCCATCATCGTCGGCACCGGGATCGGCGCCCGTCGAGGCATCCTGCTCCGCGACGCGGCAGCTCTCGAGCGGGCGCGGGAGATCTCGGTCGTCGTCTTCGATAAGACCGGCACGCTGACCGAAGGTCATCCGAAGGTGGTCGCCCTGGAGGGCGAGGATCCGAAGCGTCTCCTGATCCTCGCAGCCTCGGCCCAGCAGGGCAGCGAGCATGCCATCGCCCGCGCGCTGCTGGAGCGTGCGCGAGCCGACGGGCTCACGCTGCAGCCGGTGGCGGAGTTCCGGCGCCTGGGCGGGCGCGGGCTTACGGCCCGTGTTGCTGGTACGGATGTGGCCATCGGCAATGCACGGCTAATGGCCGAGCTCGGTCTCGATATCGCCAGCCAAGCGGCTGCGACCGCGCGGATCGCGGAAACGGGAGCGAGCGCCGTCTACGCGGCCGCCGGTTCGCCGCTGCGGGTCCTCGGGGTCCTCGGCATCGGCGACGGCTTGCGGGACAGCGCGGTCGCGGCGATCGCCGATCTCCGCTCGCGCGGGATTGAAAGCGTTCTTCTCACGGGCGACAGCAAGGCTGCCGCCGAGGCCGTGGCGGCGAAGCTCGGTATCGCCCGCGTGCTGGCGGAAGTGCTGCCGGAGGGTAAGGTCGCCGAGATCGAGCGGCTGAGGGCCGGGGCCCATGTCGTCGCCATGGTGGGCGATGGCGTCAATGACGCTCCGGCTCTGGCGGCCGCCGATGTCGGCATGGCGATGGGCGGGGGCAGCGATGCCGCCATGGCGACGGCGCCGGTGACCCTGATGCGCGGCGACCCGCGGCTGGTCGGCGAGGCGATCGAGTTGTCGCGCCGGACCAGCCGCAAGATCCGCGAGAACCTGTTCTGGGCCTTCATCTACAATCTGGTGATGCTGCCGCTCGCCGCTTTCGGGGGGCTCTCGCCCATGCTGGCGGGCGCCGCGATGGCGCTCTCCAGCGTCAGTGTCGTCGGCAATTCGCTGCTGCTCCGCCTCTGGCGGGGCGGGAGGAAGGCATGAACATCGGCATTCTCGCCCGGCGGTCCGGCGTGCCGGCGAAGACCATCCGCTACTACGAGAGCATCGGGCTCATCCCCAAGGCGCGGCGCAGCGACGGGAACTACCGTGTTTATGACGAGCGCGACCTAGCCAATCTCCGCTTCATCCACCGGGCGCGCCGCCTGGGCTTTCCCGTCGCCGATGTCGAGAAGCTGCTGGCGCTCTGGCATGATCAGCGCCGGCCCAGTGCCAAGGTGCGCGAGCTGGCGCTCGCCCATATGGAGGATATCGACCGCAAGCTCGAGGAGCTGCAATCGATCCGCCGCACGCTCGCCCATCTCGCCCATTGTTGCCGGGGCGATGAGCGGCCGGATTGCCCAATTCTCGACGATCTCGCACATGGAAATTCATCTAGCGATACCAAATAGTTAGATTTCACGTTTGGGCAATGTGTTGCCCCACGTAGCCCCTCGGCGTGCTTCCCATGTGAATGCGCCTGTGCAGGCTTCGGGCTCGGCCCCTGTTGGGCTTCCCTACGACAGCGCCACCGGATACCCCGTCGGGAACCCGTAGCTATCCCATGATGAGGATTCCTTGAGGAATCCCGGATCAGACCAGGTCGTGCCCGGAGCGAAGACATTGTTTGCAAACAGCAGCTGCCGGACCTTGCAGCCGCGATAGATGTAGCCGGAGGTCGGTTTGGTTCCATTGACCCAGACGATATCAGCCCTGATCGCCGAGCCATCGCTGGGGCTCGTGAGGTTGCTGATATAGCCCCAATTGCCCGTGATCGGCGGCTTTGTCGTTGTTATGATCGCCCCCTCGTAGATACCGACCAGCCAGTCCTGAAAGTGGGCAAACGATCTGGGGATGATCAGGCGGTTGCCGCTCCAGGTTGCGTTGACCCCGATTTGAATCCGGGGCGTATTGGGATTGGCGGGATCAGAGTCCCCCGCCCATGTCCAGTAGGCTTGATGGGCGCCGCGCTTAAAGGTCGAACCGCTGAAGTGGTAGTACATCAACGGGCCATTGTAGGCGATGGAAAACGGCACGTTGAAATAGCTATCCCCCGTCGCATCGATCGTGGAGTTGAGGCACCGGAACTGTCTTGGGCTGATTTGGAGAGGGGCATGGGTCGTGTTGCGGCTCAGCCAGTAGAGGTAGCCAGTCCCGCCCCCGATCCGAGCGGT
>DATBBO010000463.1:0-7357 GCA_036270995.1 Dongiaceae bacterium
TCCGGCGGAATCGGCGGCGCGATCGCCGCGGCCCTCCACGCCCAGGGTGCGACGGTCGGGCTCTCGGGCACCAAGCTGCCCGCGCTCGAGGCCCTTGCCGGCAGGCTCGGCGAGCGCGCCCTGATCCTGCCGGCCGATCTGGCGGATCCGGCGGCCGGCGACAAGCTCATCGCCGATGCCGAATCGTCCCTGGGGCAGGTGGATATCCTGGTCAACAATGCGGGTCTGACGCGCGACACCATCGCCATCCGTCTCAGCGACGAGGATTGGCAGAAGGTGCTCGACGTCAATCTGACGGCGGGATTCCGCCTGGCGCGCGCCTGCCTCAGGACCATGATGCGCCGCCGCTGGGGCCGCATCATCGGCATCGGTTCCGTGGTCGGCCATACGGGAAATCCCGGCCAGGCCAATTACGCGGCGGCCAAGGCCGCGATGGTGGGCATGTCGAAGGCGCTGGCCGCGGAGGTCGCCTCCCGCAACGTCACGGTCAATGTCGTTTCGCCCGGATTCATCACCACGGCGATGACCGAGGTCCTGTCGGATTCGATCAAGCAGCGGCTCCTGGAGATGATCCCCTCCAAGCGCATGGGACGGCCGGAGGAAGTCGCGGCCGCGGTGGTCTATTTGGCAAGCGAGGAAGCCGCTTATATGACCGGGCAGACCTTGCATGTGAACGGTGGAATGGCGATGATATGAGGCACAGGCCGCTGGCTCGGGCCGGAGCCGGGGGGAGGGCTGGTCAAGCCTGTTCGACTATGTTAAGGGACGGCGCTTTCTCAACACCCCTGTCGGGGTTACATCCAACGCGTCAGTCGAGGGTTCTGAAACCATGAGCGATATCGCCGAAAGGGTGAAAAAGATTGTCGTCGAGCATCTCGGCGTCGATGCGGCAAAGGTGACCGACGGGGCGAGCTTCATCGACGACCTGGGCGCCGACAGCCTCGACACCGTGGAGCTGGTCATGGCCTTCGAAGAGGAGTTCGGATGCGAGATCCCGGACGACGCCGCTGAGAAAATTCTGACGGTGAAGGACGCCATCGCCTTCATCGAGCAGAACAAGGCCAACTGAGTTTCGCGTCGGGCGCCACGGCGCCCGGCAGCAAAGGCCCCATGCGTCGCGTCGTCGTCACCGGTCTCGGCCTCGTCACGCCTCTCGCCAGCGGGGTCGAGGCAAGCTGGAAGCATCTGATCGCCGCCCAATCGGGCCTGCGTTCCATCCAGTCCATCGATGTCTCCGATCTGCCCTGCAAGGTCGCGGGCCAGGTGCCGCGCGGCGATGCCGCCAACGACCACTTCAATGCCGACGACTATGTGCTGCCCAAAGACCAGCGCAAGATGGACCAGTTCATCGTCTATGCCCTGGCGGCGGCGGTGCAGGCCGTGCACGATTCGGGCTGGCAACCCCAGGACGAGGAGTCGCGGGAGCGGACCGGCGTCCTGATCGGTTCGGGCATCGGCGGGCTGCAGGGCATCTATGACGCCTCGATCCTGCTGCATGAGAGGGGCCCGCGGCGCATCACCCCCTTCTTCATCCCAGCCTCTCTGATCAATCTCGCCTCCGGCCATGTCTCGATCCGCTTCGGATTCAAGGGGCCGAACCATGCCGTCGTCACAGCCTGCTCCACGGGGGCGCATGCCATCGGCGATGCGGCGCGGCTGATCGGGCTGGAGGACGCCGACGTCATGGTCGCGGGCGGTGCCGAGGCCACCATCTGCCGCATCGGCATCGCCGGATTCGCCGCCGCGCGCGCTCTCTCCACCGGATTCAACGACACGCCTGAGCGCGCGTCGCGGCCGTGGGATCGCGACCGCGACGGCTTCGTCATGGGCGAGGGTGCCGGCGTCGTCGTGCTCGAGGAGCTGGAGCATGCCAAGCGGCGCGGCGCCAAGATCTATGCCGAAGTTGTCGGCTATGGCCTCTCGGGCGATGCCCATCACATCACGGCCCCTTCGGAGGACGGCAGCGGCGCCGAGCGCGCGATGCGCGCAGCCCTGAAGCGGGCGCGCTACAATCCCGAGGATATCGACTACATCAACGCCCATGGAACCTCGACGCCTCTGGGTGACGAGATCGAGCTGCGCGCCGTCAAGCGCGTGTTCGGAGATTGGGCCTATGAGCTTTCCATGTCCTCCACCAAATCGGCCATCGGTCATCTGCTGGGTGCCGCGGGTGCAGTCGAGGCGATCTTCTCGATCCTGTCGATCCGCGATCAGGTGGTTCCTCCCACCCTCAACCTCGACAACCCTTCCGAAGGCTGCGACATAGATCTGGTGGCGAAGCAGGCGAAGCAACGCAAGGTGCGGGCGGCGCTGTCGAATTCCTTCGGCTTCGGCGGCACCAATGCGAGCCTGATCTTCGCCGGCCCGCCTTAGAGGCCCCCTGATGCGGCTCGCCGTCCGCATCTTCTTCCTTCTCGTCACTCTTCTCGCCGCGCTTGCCATCGGCGCGGGCGTCTTGTTCTACAAGGCCTGGCACAGCCCGGGTCCGCTGGTGGCCGACACGACGATCGTGATCGATCCCGGCAGCCACACGGTCACCATCGGGCGCGATCTGGAGCAGGCGGGGATCGTCGCGGACTGGCGCCTGTTCGTCCTCGGCGTCAAGCTGTTCAGCAATGGCAAGCCGCTGCGCGCCGGCGAATACAAGTTCGGCGCCGGAATGAGCCCGGAGCAGGTCATGCACATGCTGGTCTCCGGCGCCACCTATGCCCGGCGGGTGACGGTTCCCGAGGGCTACACCACCGCCCAGGCGGTGCGGCTGGTATCGTCGGCCGAAGGGCTGGTGGGCGACATGCCGAGCGAGCTGCCGTCCGAGGGCCAGCTTCTGCCCGAGACCTACTTCTATACCCGTGGCGAGACGCGCCAGGTCATGCTCCGTCGCATGAGCGATGCGATGCAGGGAGCGCTGACCAAGTTGTGGGCCGAGCGTGCGGCCGGTCTGCCCTATGCCAATCCGGGCGAGGCACTCGTGCTGGCCTCGATCGTCGAGAAGGAGACCTCGCTGCCGGTCGAGCGCGCGCGCATCGCCGGCGTGTTCGTCAACCGGCTGCGCCGGGACATGCCGCTGCAATCCGATCCGACGGTGATCTACATCGTCGCCAATGGCCAGGGCCCGCTCGGCCGTGACCTCAGCAGCGCCGATCTGCAGGTGAAGAGCCCCTACAACACCTATCTGGTCAAGGGCCTGCCGCCCGGGCCGATCTGCAACCCCGGCCTGGCCTCGATCCAGGCCGTGCTACATCCCATGGCGACCAAGGATCTCTTTTTCGTCGCCGATGGCAGCGGCGGCCATGCCTTCGCCCAGACTCTCGCCGAGCACAACCGCAACGTCGCCGCCTATCGCAAGCTCCTGGCCGAGCAGGGCGGGACGCAGCCGGCCGCCGCCGCCGCGATCGTCGCCGATCCGCCGCCAGCCAGCAGCGCCGCCGAATCGGCTTTCGGCAGCCGCGCCCGGGCGAGCGGTGCTACGCCAAGCTCGATCGCACCCTAAGGCGTTTCCGCCCCCGGACCTTGCTGTTGTCACGCTCGAGGGCCGCTTTCCAGAGGCCGCGCATAGCCCGTGGCCAAGGCGGTGCTCTCAGTCCGGCAGGCCGGGAAAGAGCGTCGGCGCCATCTGGGTCGCGAGTTCCTTGAAGAGCCGGCAGGGCTTCGAGATATGCCGATTGCCCAGATGGACGAGGGAGAGATCGAAGGTCCGGAAACGCCAGTCGGGCATGACCTCGACGAGGCGACCCTCGCGGACGAGCTCGGGTTGAACGACCGGCGGAAGCTCCCCGATGCCGCCGCCCGCGAGCAGAGCCGGCGCAAGCCCGGCGAAGTCGTTCATCGCGAGGTAGGGCTGAAAGGTCAGGGTCTCCCTGTCCTTGCCGTTCTTGTGGACGAAGGTCCAGCTGCTGTCCGGCTTCCAGTGGGAAAACGAGAGGAGCCGGTGGTCGAGCAGGTCCTGCGGCTTTTCGGGCGGCCGGCAGCCCTTCAGGTAGTCGGGGCTCGCCACGAGCTGGTGCCGGTAGGTCAGGAGCCGCCTCGCGACGAGGGAGGAATCCCTGAGGGCCCCCAGCCTGAACACCATGTCCACGCCCTCGGCGATGTGGTCCACGAAACGGTCCGTCACGAGAATCTGAATGCGGACATTGGGGTAGGACGCCTGAAACGCCGTGACCAGCGGCGTCAGCAGAGTGTCGGAGATGCTCGGCGGCGCGGAAAGCCGCAATGTGCCGGATACGGCCGACAGCCGGTTCGAGACGATGCTGTCCACGGATTCGCTGAGCTCGGCGCTGCGAACCGCCTGCTCGAGGACCTCCGCCCCCAGCTCCGTCAGGCGCAGGCTGCGGGTCGAGCGCTCGAGAAGCCGGACGCCCAGCTGATCCTCGAGCTCGGCGATCCGCCGGCTGACGGTGGATATCGGCATCTTCAGGCGGCGGGCCGCCTCGGAGAAGCTGTTGGCCTCGACGACCTTCGCGAATACCACCAGGGAATTGAGGTCCACCATCGCCTTCCCGGAAATCGACGGCCCATCATCCGGTATCGCCGGCCGGCGGACAAGCAAGCGCCCGGTCCGCAAAACGCCAAGATGAATAAGGCGTAATCGTCCCACCCGCGGAAATCTGATTCCCGACCTTGCCGGCTAATCGGCCTCGGGCCCCCGGGATAGCGTCCTGCCATTCAACGACGAGTGGAGAGCTCCCATGGCCGTAACCCGCCATCTGAAGCCCATAGTGGTCGCGGCGTCGATCCTGGCCGTGTCAGCGCATTCCGGGCTGGCGCCGGCGCAGACGATTGAAACCACCGTCTCGAGCAATGCCGCAACAGTCGGTGACGAGGCCGCGATCAGGCACGTGCTGGCGTCCTACAGCGACGCGCTCAACGGCGGCAAGACGGCGGCAGTGCTGCCCCTCTATGCCGAAGACGGCGTCTTCATGCCTCCCTACAGCCAGTCGGCGGTGGGCAAGGAGGCCGTGGAGAAGGCCTATGACGCCGTCTTCGGTGAGCTGAAGTTCCACGTGAAGTTCACCATCGCGGAACTGGTCATGATGGGCCCCAGCTGGGCCTATGTCCGCACGAATTCGGCCGGTACCACGGAGCACCATTCGACGGGCAAGACCACAGCGGAAGCGAACCAGGAACTCTTCATCTTCAAGAAGGGCGAGGACGGCAGGTGGCGCATTGCGCGCTACAGCTTCTCGCCGACGAATCCGCCCGCCAGTTAGATAGGAAGTTGGAGCGGCTAAGAGAGCCCTCTTGAGAACGAGCTTTGACGCTCACCTCTTCTTCGGCAGCCGGGTCAGCAGCGGATCGGTGAGCGCGGGCGGCAGGCTGCCCAGAAGCCAGGCCGCGGCATAGACCGGCCATGGAAAGGCGATGCGCGGTCGCCCCCGCGCAAGGCCACGGCGAATGATGTCCGCGGCGCGTGCCGCGGACATCAGCAGGGGCATGGGAAAGTCGTTGTCTTTCGTCATCGGGCTTGCGACATAGCCTGGGCAGATCACCGAGACCTCGACGCCGGAGCCCGTCAGATCGCCGCGCAATGCCTCGCCCCAGACCCGCACCGCCGCCTTGCTGGCAGAATAAGCCGGCGCGCCGGGAAAGCCGCGGAAGGAGGCGAGCGAGCTCATGAGGGCGACCTGGCCACGCCGGCGCGCCTGCAGCGCGGGCAGCAGGGGCAGGACGGTGTTGAGCACGCCGTCCAGGTTGACGGCGAAGATGGCCCGGATCTGCGCCGCCGGCTCCCGGCCCTGGGCGGTGCCGGCGGAGATGCCGGCATTGGCGATGACGAGATCGACCGCTCGATGACGGTCGATCTCCTCGAGCCAGGCCTCCATCGCGCCCGCATCGGTCACGTCGAGAGAGGTCGCCTCGACCTCGGCGCCTGCCCGCCGGCAGGCCGCGACGACCGCG
The DNA here is from genome assembly GCA_036270995.1 of Dongiaceae bacterium. Lineage (GTDB taxonomy): Bacteria > Pseudomonadota > Alphaproteobacteria > Dongiales > Dongiaceae > DASXQK01. The sequence continues at coordinate 5,896 of DATBBO010000463.1, forward strand.
GCCAGGCGCTCGCCATCCCGGCCGGTGAGCGCGAGGCGAATGCCCGGGGCCGCATAGGCCTCGGCGAGAGCGGTGCCGATGCCGCTGGAAGCGCCTGATATGACGATGGAGCGCGGATCACGCATGACGCACTTCCGGGAAGGATGCGGCCGGAGGCCCATGCTTGCCGCCCGCAGATGCGCCGTATACTTTGCGGTCGCCGTCGGCGAATCACAAGGCTCGGGGGGTAAATGCCGATCGCCAGCATGACTGGATTTGCGCGCGCCGACGCGCTGGGCGAGGGTCGGCACTGGGTCTGGGAGCTGCGCAGCGTCAATGGCCGCGGGCTGGATATCCGCTGCCGCCTGCCCGCGGGCTACGATGCCCTCGACGCCACCGTGCGTGCGGCGGTCGCCGAGCGCTGCCGGCGCGGCAATATCTCCGCCACCCTGACGGAGATCCGCGACCAGAAAACCCAGCTGCGCATCAATAGCGACACGCTGAACCAGATTCTCGATCTCGTATCCGGGCTGAAGGAGGTCGCGGCGGCACCGCCCCGTCTCGACGGAATCCTCGCTTTGCCGGGCGTGCTGGAACGGCTCGATGGCGAGGATGATCCGGCCGAGCACATGCCCTTCCTGACCCAACGCCTGGCGGAAGCGCTCGACAATCTAAGGGCGATGCGTCTGACGGAAGGCGAGCGGCTGGCGGCCCTCGCCCTTTCCCATCTCGACGAGATCGATCGCCTGACCGAGGCGGCGCGGGGTATAGCGGCCTGCCAGCCGGAGGAGATCGCCCAACGCCTGCGCCAGCAGCTGAGCGAGCTCCTGGGCCAACTACCGCCACCCGCTCCGGAGCGCTTGGCGCAGGAGGTGGCGCTGCTCGCGGCGCGCGCCGATGTGCGCGAGGAGCTCGACCGGCTGGCTGCCCACGCCGGTGCCGGCCGGAGCCTCATCACCGCCGGGGGCGCGATCGGCCGCAAGCTCGATTTCCTCTGCCAGGAGCTGAATCGCGAGGCCAATACGCTGTGCTCCAAATCCGCCGATGTCGGGCTGACACGGATCGGGCTCGACCTCAAGGTCGCGATCGAACAGTTGCGCGAGCAGGTTCAGAACATCGAGTGAGGAGGTAGCGCGCAAGGTGACGGCGGGAAACGGGAACGGATATCTGGAGGTGCGGCGGCGGGGCTTGATGCTCGTACTGTCCTCGCCTTCGGGCGCCGGCAAGACGACCCTCTCGCGCATGCTGCTCGAACGCGACGGCGCACTCGAGATGTCCGTGTCGGTGACGACCCGTCCCAAGCGGCCGGGAGAGGTCTCTGGCGTCGACTATCACTTCATCGAGCCGGACGAATTCAACCTGAAGGTCAATCGCCGCGAGCTGCTCGAATGGGCGAAGGTCTTCGGACATTACTACGGCACGCCGCGCGGGCCTGTGGAGATGGCGCTGGCGGCTGGCCGCGATGTCCTGTTCGACATAGACT
>DATBBO010000464.1:0-1580 GCA_036270995.1 Dongiaceae bacterium
CCTGCACGCTGCGCCAGGGATAGAGAGCGGGCGCCTGGAAGACATAGCCATAGGCGCGCGCCAGCCGCGCCTCCCGCGGCGAGACGCCGTTGACCGTGATCTCGCCCTCGGTCTGCTGCTCCAGATCGGCGATGACTCGCATCAGCGTCGTCTTGCCGCAGCCCGAGGGGCCGATGAAGGAGACGAACTCGCCGCGCCTGATGCTGAGATCGACATTGGAGAGCGCGATGACCGGCGCATCGGCCGTGGCGAAGACGAGGGAGAGCCCGCGGATCTCGATCGCCGGCGCATCGGCGATCCTGGTCTGATCCGAGACGATCTTGAGACTCGCTTTGGCCATGCTGCTTCGCTTCGAGCTCCCTGTTCCTTTCCCGTCCGGCCGCCGCGGCGCGCGCCGAACGGATCAGCTCACCGGCGCGTTCGCCCGCTCGATGATGGCGCGCAGCAGCACGTCGCAGCCCGCCGCCAGCTCCTCCTGCTTGGCATCCTCGATCTCGTTATGGCTGATGCCGTCCTTGCAGGGCACGAAGATCATGCCCGTGGGTGCCACCCGCGAGAGATAGACCGCATCATGCCCGGCGCCGCTGATGATGCCGCGGCTGGAGAAGCCGAGATCCTCCGCCGCCTTGCCCACTGCGGCGACGCATTCATCGGCGAACTTCACCGGGGGCGAGTACCAGATCTCCTTGAAGTCGAGGCTGAGGCCGATCTCGGCCGCGATCTTCTCGCACTCGGCCTTGCCCTCTTCGCCCATGCGCTTCAGCACCTCGGCGTCGGGATGGCGGAAGTCGATGGTGAAGAAGATCTTGCCGGGGATGACGTTGCGCGAGTTGGGAGAGACCTGGAGCATGCCCACGGTGGCACAGGCATTGGGAAGGTTGGCAAGACCGATGCGGTTCACCGCCTGGACCATGCGGGAAGCGCCCAGGAGGGCGTCCTTGCGTCGCGGCATGGGCGTCGGCCCGGCATGGGCCTCCTGCCCCGTCACGGTGATCTCATACCAGCGGATGCCCTGCACCCCCTGGACCACGCCGATGGTCTTGCCCTCCGCCTCCAGGATCGGGCCCTGCTCGATATGAGCCTCGAAGAAGGCGGCGATGGGCCGGCCGCCGCAGGTGGTCTCCCCGGCATAGCCGATGCGCTGCAGCTCCTCGCCCATGGACTTGCCGTCGACATCCTTGCGCGAGAGGCCGTAATCGAGATCGAAGACCCCGGCGAAGACGCCGGAGGCGACCATGGCCGGGGCGAAGCGCGAGCCTTCCTCATTGGTCCAGACCACGACCTCGATCGGCCGGGTCGTCTCATAGTTGAAATCGTTCAGGGTGCGGATCACCTCGAGCCCCGACATCACGCCGTAATTGCCGTCGAACTTGCCGCCGGTGGGCTGGGTATCGAGATGGCTGCCGGTCATGACCGGCGGCAGGGAATTGTCCTTGCCCGCCCGGCGGGCGAAGATATTGCCCATCTTGTCCACGGTCATGCTGCAGCCCGCCGCCTCGCACCATTGCTGGAACAGGTCGCGCGCCTGCCGGTCGAGGTCGGTGAGCGCCAGGCGGCAGACCCCGCCCTTCTCCGTCGCC
>DATBBO010000465.1:0-3901 GCA_036270995.1 Dongiaceae bacterium
CAGATTTCATGGAGGCGGGACCCGGATTGCAGAACTCGCCGGGCGCAGTCGACATCCATAGCACGGATCTCTGGGCGACCCTCTCCGACCGCCTGGGCGTGCTGCAAATGGTTTCCGATCTCGGGCCCAGCGGCCCGGCCCGTGCGGCGGTCGACACGGCCGTCGGCGTGGTCGCTGCCGGCGGCAGGGCCGTGGTGGTCTCGGCGGGCGGGCGGCTGGTGGCCGATCTGCTGCGCTGCGGCGCAACTCATATCGGCATGCAGCTGGCAGGCGACAATGCCCTCAGCCGATGGACCACTGTCCGGCGGCTGGTGAAGCTGATCCGGGAGCACAGGATCTCCATCATCCACGCCCATTCGCCCACCGTGGCCGGCGTTGCCCGGAAGTTGGCCCAGGAGACGGGCGCCTTCTATACCCTCACCTGCCACAGCCTTTATCCGCCGGAGATCTTAGCCGATCTGAGACGCGGCGGGGTGCTGGAGGGCGCCAAGCGGGTGATCGCCGTCTCCGACACCGTGGCCGATCATCTCGCGCGCCAGCAGCGCCCGGCCGGCGGCCGGCCCATGGTCATCACCCCCGGCATCGACCTGCCGCGCTTCGACCCGACCCGGGTCAGCGCGGAGCGGATCATCCATCTCGCCCAGAGCTGGCGGCTGCCCGACGGGCCGCCGGTCATCATGCTGCCGGGCCGCCTCAACCGCTCCCGCGGCCAGCTGGCATTGATCGAAGCCCTGGGGCTGATGCGCACACGCGACCTCCACTGCGTCTTCGCGGCCGAGGCGCCGGCCAATCCCGGCTATACCCAGGAGCTGGCGGCCCATGCGCGCCAGCACGGGATCGAGGGCCGGCTCCTGGTCGGCGATGACTGCCGCGACATGCCGGCCGCCTATATGCTGGCCGATGTCGTGGTCTATGCCCGGGCCGACGGCACCGGCTTCGCCAGGGTGGTCGCCGAGGCCCAGGCCATGGGCCGGCCGGTGGTGGCCTATGACAGCCCCCTGCTGCGCGAGCAGACCGGCGAGAGCCGCATGACCTGGCTGGTTCCACCGCAGGACCGCGAGGCTCTGGCCCAGGCGATCGGCGAGGCCCTCGACCTCGCCGCGGCCGAGCGCCAGGCTCTCGCCCCCGAGGCTAGCGCCATCGCCCGGCGGCGCTACAACCGCGCGACATCCGCCGCCGCGATGATCGAGGTCTTCATCGATCTCCTGATGGACGCGAAGGCCGCTTAGCTCCGCCACGCTGCCACGAGACGGAAGCACTCGAGATCCGATCACCCTCGTAATGCCGGGGCTCGTCCCGAGCATCCACGTCTTGCGGCGGTTCATCAGCTCGAAGCGTCGATGCACAAGGGCAAAATTCGCCGCTTGCGGCCGGCAAGCTCGTGGATGGTCGGCCTTCGCCGACCATGACGATTTCGGATCCAGGGCATCGGACGCAGGGCAGCGTCCCGGCCGAGGCGGCTTGACAGGCTGCTTGCCGGCCCTAGATATTCCCGCTCCTTATGAGCCCGCATCCAACGCCATGATTTCGGTCACGCTTCCGGACGGCAGTCGCCGCCAGTTCGAGCGGCCGCTGTCCGGGGCCGAACTGGCCGCCGCCATCGGCCCGGGTCTCGCCAAGGCGGCACTCGCCGTGAAAATCGACGGTGTGGTGAAGGATCTCTCGGCGGTCATCGCGCGCGATGCCGCGGTCGAGATCGTCACGGCAAAGCATCCCGACGCGCTCGAGCTGCTGCGCCACGACTGCGCCCATGTGCTGGCGGAGGCGGTGCAGGAGCTCTATCCCGGCACCCAGATCACCTTCGGCCCGGCGATCGAGAACGGCTTCTACTACGATTTCGCCCGCAACGCGCCCTTCACGCCGGAGGATTTCGCCGCGATCGAGCAGCGCATGGGCGAGATCGTCGACCGCGACGAGAAGATCACGCGCGAGATCTGGAGCCGCGACCGCATCGCCGCCTATTTCCGCGAGCATGGCGAGAGCTTCAAGGCCGAGTGGGTGCGCGAGATCCCGGAGGACGAGGAGATCTCCGTCTACCGCCAGGGCAACTGGCTCGACATGTGCACGGGGCCGCATCTGCCCTCCACGGGCAGGCTCGGCAAGGCCTTCAAGCTGACCAAGATCGCCGGCGCCTATTGGCGCGGCGATCCCAAGAACCCGCAGCTCCAGCGCATCTACGGCACCTGCTGGCCGGATCAGAAGCAGCTCGACGACTACCTCCACATGCTGGAGGAAGCGGAGAAGCGCGACCATCGGCGCATCGGCCGCGAAATGGACCTGTTCCATCTCGGCGAGGAGGCGGTGGGCTCGGTCTTCTGGCATCCCAAGGGCTGGCGGCTCTACCGCCGGCTGGAGGGCTATCTGCGCAAGCGCCTGGAGCGCGCCGGCTATTCCGAGGTGCGCTCGCCCCAGCTTCTCGACCGCAGCCTCTGGGAGGCCTCGGGCCATTGGGACAAGTTCGGCGACGGCATCTTCGTGGTGAAGACCGAGCATGACGTGCTGGCCTTGAAGCCCATGAACTGCCCCTGCCACATCCTGATCTTCAACCAGGGGCTGAAGAGCTATCGCGACCTGCCGCTGCGCCTGGCGGAGTTCGGCTCCTGCCACCGCAACGAGCCCTCGGGTGCGATCCACGGCATCATGCGGGTGCGCGCCTTCACCCAGGACGACGCCCATATCTTCTGCACCGAGGATCAGATCAAGTCGGAGAGCGCGGCCTTCTTCAAGCTGCTGCTCTCGGTCTACAAGGATCTGGGCTTCACGGATGTGCGCGTGCGCCTGGCGGACCGGCCCGAGCTTCGCGCCGGGAGCGATGAGGTCTGGGACAAGGCCGAGCGGGATCTGCGCGAGACCATCGATGAGTCCGGCATCCCCTATGCCATGGCCCCGGGCGAGGGCGCCTTCTACGGCCCCAAGCTGGAGTTCCATCTGCGCGACACGATCGGCCGCTCCTGGCAATGCGGCACGCTGCAGTTCGACTTCATCCTGCCGGAGCGCCTGGGCGCCAGCTATATCGGCGAGGACGGGCAGAAGCACCGGCCGGTCATGCTGCACCGGGCAATCTTCGGTTCCATGGAGCGCTTCATCGGCGTGCTGATCGAGAACTATGTCGGCCGGTTCCCCTTCTGGCTGGCGCCGGTCCAGGTGGTGGTCGCCACCATCACCAGCGAGGGCGACGAGCATGCCCGGCGGGTGAAGGCGGCCCTCGACGCCGCAGGACTCAAGGCCGAGCTCGACCTGCGCAACGAGAAGATCAACTACAAGGTCCGCGAGCATTCGCTGGCCAAGGTCCCCGTCATGCTGGTGGTCGGCAAGCGCGAAGCCGAGCAGAACAGCGTGGCGCTGCGCCGCCTGGGGGCGGAGAAACAGGAAGTCCTTGCCCTCGATGAGGCGGTCAATAAACTGAAGGCGGAGGCACTTTCCCCCGCAGATCTTCCCTAGACCTATCGTTCAACAACCGAGGAGTACGACCTATCGCCAGATCGCCTATGGATGCCACCCCGTCCCGCGACGGGCCGCGCATCAACGCCCAGATCACCGTTCCCACCGTCCGGCTGGTGAAGGAGGACGGGACGATGGCCGGGGTCACCTCGCTGCGCGAGGCACTGAACATGGCCGCCGATGCCGGCCTCGATCTCGTCGAGATATCGCCCAATGCCGATCCGCCGGTCTGCAAGATCCTGGACATCGGCAAGTTCAAGTACGAGGCCCAGAAGAAGAAGAACGAGGCGCGCAAGAAGCAGAAGGTCATCGACGTCAAGGAGATCAAGCTGCGTCCGGGCATCGACGAGCATGACTATGACGTCAAGATGCGCTCCGTCGCGCGCTTCCTCGAGGAAGGCGACAAGGTCAAGGTGACCATGCGCTTCCGCGGCCGCGAGATGGTGCACCAGGAGCTGGG
>DATBBO010000466.1:0-2212 GCA_036270995.1 Dongiaceae bacterium
CGAGGAGAATCAAAAGGCTGCCCCCGAACTCCGCTGCCACCGCGGCGATGGCCCAGAGCGTGGGCAGGGGCAATCCCTTGGCTGCCATGGCGGAGGCGAAGCCCTCGAAGCCCGTCAGCTTGCCGAAGCCGCTTTGCACGAAGATCGCCGCCAGCAGGACGCGGCTGAGGAGCAGGATGCCGTCGCGGTTGCGCTCGGCCAGTCCCTCAAGCGAGGCGAGACTCATGGGGTTCCCTCCGTCTGATTCGCTACCGCGCCGGACCGCCTCAACCCGCGAAGGCCTCGTCCCGGCTCAGATGGCGCAGTGATACCACGAAGTCCATCACCTCCGGCACGGCGTCCTCGACCGTGAGCTCCACGGGCCAATGGCTCGCCGCTCGCGGGCGTGTGCCCAGGGCTGACGCCTCGCTGGCCCAGCGGCTCTCGCGCCAAGCGGCGTAGGGCACGAAGCTCGCGCGGCCCCGAATCGTGGGCCGGCGCCTGGCATTGCCGGTGTTGAAGGGCGACAGATGAGCCCGTCCGCCATAGGCCGCGAGCAGCCGCTCGACATCGATGGTCATGACCACGGCCGTGGGCGATATCCCGCTGGCGCGGCGCTGCCGGTTCAGCCGCTCGATGTCGAACCAGAAGAAGACCTTGGAATTTAGAAGCGCATACCACTCGCCGGGGGTCATACCGACCAGGCAGCGGGCCAGCGCCGAGGGCGGCATGGGAAGCTGATCGCGCAGCACGGCACCCCCGGGCAACGTCAGCGGGGCCGGACGCTGGGTCTTTTCGATGCGCGCCTGTTCTTCGGCACTCAGCCCCGACAGCGCGAGCAGCCGCGTCGCGCTCAGCAGCCCGCGGCGCTGGATCGAGGCCCAGTTCTCGGCATCTGCGAGGTGATAGACGTGACGGGCGGGAAGCATCGCCGGGATGCTAACCACTGGATGCCGGCCAGGCTAGGCCACCTCGACGGCCGGCCACCCGGAATGGTTAAATCCCTCGAAGGCCGCATCGCCGAGGAACACGATCGGCCTCCTGGGGAGGAGCCATGGCCGATATCGACGAATTCCTGGCGGCGCGCGATTTCCTGATGCGCCATCGCGACGACTATGCGGCCGCCTATGAGTCCTTCCGCTGGCCGGCCCTGACGCGGTTCAACTGGGCCCTCGATTATTTCGATCGGATCGACGGCGGCGAGAGTCGAACCGCGCTCTGGATCGTCGATGATTCCGGGGCCGAGAGCCGACTCTCCTTCGCCGATCTCAGCCGGCGCTCGAACCAGGTCGCCAATTATCTGCGGCGCCTCGGCGTGCGGCGGGGTGAGCGCATCCTGCTGATGCTGGGCAATGTCGTTCCGCTCTGGGAGACCATGCTGGCGGCGATGAAGCTGGGCGCGGTCGTCATCCCCTCAACAACCCTGCTGGGCCCGACGGATCTGGCCGATCGCATCGCCCGCGGCCGGGTCGGCACGGTGATCGCTCCCGCTGCCGAGACCGGGAAGTTCGGCGAGCTTGCCGCCGGCCTCCGGCGCATTTCAGTCGGCGCGCCGGTTTCGGGCTGGCATGACTATGAGGCGGCCCTTGGGGAGCCCGCGCGCTTCACGCCGGACGGCCCCACCGCGGCCAGCGACCCCATGCTGCTCTATTTCACCTCCGGCACGACGGCCAAGGCGAAGCTCGTCCTGCATAGCCATGCGAGCTATCCCGTGGGCCATCTCTCGACCATGTATTGGCTGGGGCTGGGGCGGGAGGACATCCATCTCAACATCAGCTCCCCCGGCTGGGCGAAGCATGCCTGGAGCTGCTTCTTCGCGCCCTGGAACGCCGGCGCGACGGTCTTCGTCTATGCCGCTTCCCGCTTCAATGCCAAGGAGACGCTCAGCGCCATCGCCCGGCATGGCGTCACCACGCTTTGCGCCCCGCCCACGGTCTGGCGCCTCTTCGTCCAGGAGGATCTCGGCGCTTATCCCTTGCTTCTCAGAGCGGCAGCCAGCGCGGGTGAGCCGCTCAATCCCGAGATCATCGAGACGATCCGCGCCGCCTGGAATCTCGAGATCCGGGATGGCTACGGCCAAACCGAAACCACGGCCCAGATCGGCAATCCGCCGGGCCAGAAGGTCAAGCCGGGTTCCATGGGCAGGCCGCTCCCCGGCTATCGCATGGCTCTCCTCGATGCCGAGGACAGGGACTCGGCCGAGGGCGAGGTGGCACTCGATCTCCGCGCGGCG
>DATBBO010000467.1:0-2224 GCA_036270995.1 Dongiaceae bacterium
CCATGTGGGACGCCGTGAAGGCCTGGATCGATGGCGGCGGCCGGCTCATGTATATGGGCGGCAATGGCTGGTATTGGCGGATCGCCTTCCATCCGGAATTGCCGGGGGTGATCGAGGTCCGGCGCGCCGAGGACGGCATCCGCACCTGGGCCGCCGAGCCGGGCGAGTACCATCATTCCTTCACCGGCGAATATGGCGGCATCTGGCGGCGCATCGGCCGCGCGCCCAATGTCATCTGCGGCGTCGGCTTCATCGCCCAGGGCTTCGACGTCTCCTCCTATTATCGCCGCGGACCCGATGCGGATAACCCGCGCGCTTCCTTCATCTTCGAGGGCGTGAACGAGGAGATCATCGGCGATTTCGGCCTGATCGGGGGCGGGGCGGCGGGGATCGAGCTCGACTGCATCACCACGGCGCTGGGCTCGCCGCCCAACATGCTGCGCCTTGCCTCCTCGGAAGCGCATTCGCCGATGATGCTGCTGGTCAATGAGGAATTCGGCGTCGTGCCGCCCAATCTCGGCGGCGATCAGAACGAGCGCGTGAGGGCGGACCTGGCCTTCGGCGAGACACCTGCGGGTGGCGCCCTCTTCGCCACCTCCTCCATCGCCTGGTGCGGCTCGCTATCTCACAACGACTATGAGAACAATGTCTCCCGCATCACCTGGAACGTGCTCAAGCGATTCCTCGACCCGACGCCGTTTCCGGTGTGACGAATCTTCGTCTACCGCGCGTCAAAGCGCGGGAGAGGGATGATGCTCACTCCTCATCCTCATGCCAGGTCCGCCCGTCGCGCTCGATCAGGGCGATGGCCGCGCTCGGGCCCCAGGTCCCGGCAGTGTAGGGCTTGGGCGTGATGCCTTCGCGGTCCCAGCCTTCGAGGATGGTCTCGATCCAGCGCCAGGCCTGCTCCACCTCATCCACCCGCATGAAGAGGGTCGGCCGGCCGCGGATCACGTCGAGCAGCAGCCGCTCATAGGCATCGGGGCTGCGGCCGCCGAAGGTCTCGTTGAAGCTGAGGTCGAGGGCGGTCTGGCGCAGCCGCAGCTCTCCCGGGCCGCGTTGCTTGTTCAGCATCAGCAGGCGGATACCCTCATTGGGCTGCAGGCGCATGACCAGCTGGTTGGGGTGGATGGCCCCGGCGCTCTCGGGATAGAGGGCATAGGGCGGGGCGCGGAACTGCACGACGATCTCCGAGGTGCGGGACGGCAGGCGCTTGCCGCTGCGCAGATAGAAGGGCACGCCCGCCCAGCGCCAGTTCTGGATCCCGGCCTTGATCGCGACGAAGGTCCCCGTGCCGCTGGCGGGCTTGGCGTCGGGCTCCTCGAGATAGCCGGGGACGGGCTTGCCATCCATGGTTCCGGCCCGGTACTGCCCGCGCACCGTGAGCTGGGCGACATCGGCGCCGCGCATCGGGATCAGCGACTTCAGCACCTTCAGCTTCTCGTCGCGCACCGCATCGGCATCCAGCGTGATGGGCGGCTCCATGGCGACGAGGCAGACGAGCTGGAGCATGTGGTTCTGCACCATGTCGCGGATGGCCCCGGCCTGGTCGTAATAGGCCCAGCGTCCGCCGACGCCCACCTGCTCCGCCACCGTGATCTGGATGTGATCGATATGGGTACGATTCCAGAGCGGCTCGAACAGCCCATTGGCGAAGCGCAGCACCATCAGGTTCTGCACCGTCTCCTTGCCGAGATAGTGATCGATCCGATAGATCTGCTGCTCGGAGAGGGCCTTGCCGATGGCGGCATTGATCTCGTGGGCCGAGGCCAGATCGTGGCCGATCGGCTTTTCCAACACCAGCCGCGTGACGGGGGTGATCAGCCCGGCACCGGCGAGATTGGTGGCGACGGGCACGAACAGATCCGGGGCGGTCGCGAGATAGAAGACCCGGACGACCTGCTCCCGCCCGGCCAGGGCCTGCTTCAGCAGCTCGTAATGGGCGGGGTCGGAGCCGTCGAGAGCGACGTAATCCAGCCGCTCCGCGAATTTATCCCAGGCGCCCTTGTCGAAGTGATCGAGCTCGCAATCGGTGCAGGCATCGTGCATGTGCTGACGGTATTCGTCGCGCGAGAGCTTGGCGCGCGACACCGCGATGATGCGGCCCTCGGGCGGCAGGCGGTTCTCGACATCGAGATGGAAGAGGGCCGGTATAAGCTTGCGCTTGGCGAGATCGCCCCGGCCGCCAAAGACGATGATGTCGAAGGGATGCTCGATCAGAGTC
>DATBBO010000468.1:0-21156 GCA_036270995.1 Dongiaceae bacterium
GCGTCGTGACCTCCTCGATCTCGGCCCCGAAGAAATCCACCAGCCGTCCGAGCCGCTGGCCGGCGGCGACCTCCTCGCCGACCTTCACCTCGTGGCGGAAGAAACCCGGGCGCTGGGTGCGGATCCAGGTGAATTTCGAGAAGCGGCGCGGCGGGGGCATGTTGCGCGGGCCCTCGGGCAGCACCTCGAGGCTGCGCAGCACGTTCTCCACCCCCGCCAGCAGGCCCTGGGCGATGCCGGAATCGTACTGGCCGGCACCGCCATCCTCCACCAGGATGGCTGGAATGCCGAGGCCCGAAGCCGTGGCATAGGCGAGGCCGGAGACGGGGGAGTGGCGCCCGCCCTCCACCAGCAGCGAGGGCGAGCCGAAGGCCTCCGCCATGGCCGCACTCTTGGCATCGACAGCGGCATCCCCGGTCAGGTGATAGATGGCGAAAGGAACGAGCGCCTCCGGCAGGTCGCCGCCATGCATGTCGATATAGGCATCGGCATGGCGGATGGCGCGCTGGGTCAGGTGATGGGCGACGCGCTCGCTGAAGCTGCCCTTGGCCTTGCCGGGAAAGACGCGGTTGAGGTTGAGGTTGTCCACCGGCGAGACGTAAGGCGCGCGCTCCCAGAAGGCGGAGGGATTCATGACCGGCAGGCAGAGCACCTGCCCCCGCACCCGCTGGGGATCGAGGCTGGCGCCGAGACGGATGGCGGCATCGATGGAGGGATATTCCGAGCCGTGGATGCCGGCCGTCACCAGAACCGCCGGACCTGGGAGAGCGCCGTTGACCGCGATATAAGGCCAGTCCCAGCCGGCGAGCACCGGATCCTCCCAGGCGACATGGCCCTGGGCCTTGCCGCCCACCGGCGGCGCCGGCACGAGATCGAACTTCCAGGCTGATGTCACGACCCTAATCCCTCCCGTTGGAACAAGACGCTTTCTTTTGGTCATTCCCGCGAAAGCGGGAATCCAGGCCCCCACGATTCCGTCGCTTGCCCGGGGAATGCCTCCCCGGATTTGATCCGGGGATCATGCGGGCATGACAGTTGAAACAAGCCATCCATCTTCGGTGGAAGCGGCGCCCGAGTCGAGCGCGGGAATCCGCGCCTCCGGGTGCTGTTGCTTCCCTTACCCGGGAGCAAACACTATAAGGGGTCTTCGAATGAGCGCTGCCCCCGCCCTTCGATTTCGCCACCGCCATCTTCTGGGCATCCAAGGACTCTCTGAGGAGGAGATCGTCGCCCTCCTCGATCTCTCCGAGACCTATGTGGCCTTCAACCGCAGCGCCGAGAAAAAGCGCGAGCTGCTCGCCGGTCGCACGCTGATCAATCTCTTCTTCGAGAATTCCACCCGCACCCGCACCTCCTTCGAGCTGGCGGGCAAGCGCCTGGGCGGCGACGTCATCAACATGCAGGCGGCGACGAGCTCGATCAAGAAAGGCGAGACCCTGATCGACACGGCCATGACGCTGAACGCCATGCATCCCGATGTGCTGGTCGTGCGCCATCCGGATTCCGGCGCCGTCAATCTCCTCTCCCAGAAGGTCAGCTGTGCGGTCATCAATGGCGGCGACGGCAGCCATGAGCATCCGACCCAGGCGCTGCTCGATGCGCTCACCATCCGGCGCCGGCGCGGCCAGCTCCAGGGCCTGCTGGTGGCGATCTGCGGCGACATCCTGCACAGCCGCGTCGCCCGCTCGAACATCCATCTGCTGACCACGATGGGTGCCAGGGTGCGGGTCATCGCCCCGCCGACGCTGCTGCCCAGCGCCATCGATCGCCTCGGAGTCGAGGTCTTCTACGACATGCGCCGGGGCCTCAAGGACTGCGACATCGTCATGATGCTGCGCCTGCAGACCGAGCGCATGCAGGGCGCCTATGTCCCCTCCATCCGCGAGTATTTCCACTTCTACGGCCTGGACCGGGAGAAGCTCGCCGAGGCGCGGCCCGACGCGCTCATCATGCATCCGGGGCCGATGAACCGCGGCGTCGAGATCGATTCCGAGGTCGCCGACGACATCGATCGCAGCCTGATCCGCGAGCAGGTGGAGATGGGCGTGGCCGTGCGCATGGCCTGCCTCGATCTCTTGACCCGCAAGCTGCGCGCCAATGAGGATGGCGATGGCGAGTTACGCTAAACGTCCGCTCGCTCTGGTGGATGCGCGCCTGCTCGATCCGGCGAGCGGGCGCGACGAGACGGGCGGGCTGCTCGCCATCGAGGGCCGCATCGTCGAGGTCGGCCCTTGGGTCAATGGCGAGGGCCTGCCGGCCGATGCCGAGGTGATCCGCTGCGCCGGCCATTGCCTCGCCCCGGGGCTGATCGACATGCGCGTCCAGCTTCGCGAGCCGGGCGAGGAGCATATGGAGACCATCGCCAGCGGCGCCAGGGCCGCGGCGGCGGGCGGGGTCACCAGCATGGTCTGCCTGCCCAATACCGATCCCATCATCGACGATGTCGCCGCCGTCGAGTTCGTCGCCAGGCGCGCGCGGGAGACGCGGCTTGCCAAGGTCTATTGCTACGCCGCCGTGACCAAGGCTCTCGAGGGCCGCGATCTGGTCGAGATGGGCCTGCTGGCCGAGAGCGGCGCGCTCGCCTTCACCGACGGGCTGAAGGCCGTGGCCGACGCCCAGGTCATGCGCCGCGCGCTTGCCTATGCCCACGCCTTCGGCCGCCGGATCATCCAGCACCCCGAAGAGCCGCGCCTGGCCGAGGGCGGGATGATGAATTCGGGCGAGCTCGCGACCCGTCTCGGCCTCGCCGGCATTCCGGCGGCGGCCGAGGTGATGATGATCGAGCGCGACCTCCATCTCGTCGCCATGACGGGTGCGAGTTACCATGCGGCCCATATCTCCACGGCCGCCGCGGTCGAGGTGATCCGCGGCGCCAAGGCGCGCGGCCTGCCGGTCACCTCAGATACCCAGCCCGCCTATTTCACGCTGAACGAGACCGCCGTGGGCGACTACCGGACCTTCGCCAAGCTGTCGCCGCCCTTGCGCAGCGAGGAGGACCGCCAGGCGGTCGCCGCGGCGGTGGCCGACGGCACGATCGATTGCGTCGCCAGCGATCACGCGCCCTATGACCAGGAATCCAAGCGCGTGCCCTTCGCCCATGCCGCGGCGGGGATCATCGGGCTCGAAACCCTGCTGCCGCTCACCCTCGAGCTTCACCACAAGGGACAGGGCCGGCTGATCGACCTGTTGCGCCGGGTGACATCCGCGCCCGCCGATCTCCTGGGCCTGCCCCAGGGCCGGCTCGCCAAGGGTGCCCCCGCCGACCTCCTGCTCTTCGATCTCGACCGGCCCGGGCGCATCGATGTCGACCGCCTGCGCAGCAAATCCAAGAACTCGCCCTTCGACGGCCATCCGATCCAGGGCCGGGCGCTGCGCAGCATCGTCGACGGCCGCACCGTCTTCGTGGCGGAGGGCTGAGGCTGTGCCGGGCCTTCTCGGCGGGTTCGAGTACACCTGGCCCTACTATCTCGGGGCGGTGCTGGGATATCTCCTGGGCTCCGTTCCTTTCGGCCTGCTGCTGACGCGGGCGGCCGGCCTCGGGGACATCCGCAAGATCGGCTCCGGCAATATCGGCGCCACCAATGTGCTGCGCACCGGGCGCAAGGGACTGGCAGCGGCAGCCCTGCTGCTCGATGGCGGCAAGGGGGCCGCGGCGGTGCTGATCGGCCATCACTGGGGGCCCGATATGGCGATCATGGCCGGGTGCGGGGCCATGCTCGGCCACCTCTTCCCGGTCTGGCTCGGATTCAAGGGCGGCAAAGGGGTAGCGACGGCGCTGGGCGTGCTGCTGGCGCTCGACTGGCGCATCGGCCTCATCGCCTGCGCCACCTGGCTCGTCGTCGCCCTCGTCTTGCGCTATTCCTCGCTCTCCGCCCTCCTCGCCCTCGCCGCGGCGCCGATCGCGGCCTGGTTCATCGCCACGCGCCAGCTCGCGGCGGTCGCCCTCTTCCTCGCGCTCCTGGTCTGGCTGCGCCACCACCAGAACATCCGCCGGCTGCTGACGGGCCGGGAGCCGAAGATCGGCAGGCGCAAGGACGGCTAGGGTCGGGCCAGCTACTACCTATAGTTGCATGATTTGACAGGATTTCTCGGAACCGCCATGCTCCGGGCCCCATGGCCGCTCCGTCGCCCCTCAGCAATGCCCAGCGTCTAGCCTGGCTTCGCCTCTGGCGCAGCGAGAATGTCGGGCCCGTCACCTTCCGCCAGCTTCTGCGCCGCTTCGGCAGCGCCGAGGCCGCGCTGGACGCCCTGCCGGAGCTTGCCCGGCGCGGCGGGCGGGATCGGCCGCTCGCCATCTGCTCCGCACCGGCGGCCGAGCGGGAGGTGACCCAGCTCGGACGGATGGGCGCTCATCTGATCGCCATGGCCGATCCCGGCTTCCCGCCTTTGCTGGCGGAGCTCGACGACGCCCCGCCAGTGCTCTCGGCCCTCGGCCGGGCGGAGCTCCTGGCGGGCCGGAGCGTCGCCCTGGTCGGGGCTCGCAATGCTTCGGCCAATGGCCGGCTCCTGGCCGAGACCATGGCGCGCCAGCTGGGAGAGCTCGGCTGGGTGGTCGTCTCGGGCCTCGCCCGCGGCATCGACAGCGCCGCCCATCGGGGCGCGCTTGCCACCGGGACCATCGCCGTGCTGGCCGGGGGGCTCGACCGCCCCTACCCGCCGGAGAGCGAAGCCCTCTACCGGGCCATCGCCGAGCGGGGGCTGGTGGTCGGCGAGCTCGAGCTCGGGCGCGTCCCCCAGGCCCGGCATTTCCCCCGGCGCAACCGCATCGTTTCCGGCCTCTCTCTGGGCACGGTGGTGGTGGAGGCGGCAGTTCAGTCGGGTTCCCTGATCACCGCCCGGCTCGCCGGCGAGCAGGGCCGCGAGGTGATGGCTGTGCCCGGCTCGCCGCTCGACCCGCGCTGCCGCGGCGCCAATCAGCTGATCCGCCAGGGGGCGACCCTGGTGGAAACCGCCGGGGATGTGGCGGAGGCCCTATCGGGCTTCGCCGGCCAGGCGCGAGCCCCGAAGCAACCCCCCGCAGCGCCTTCTGAGGCTATCAGCAATTTATCCGAACATACTGAGATTACAGCAAAATCATCGAGAAATATCGTCGAGGAGCGGCTCGGGCCGAGCCCGGTGGCGGTTGACGAACTGCTCCGGCAGTGCCATGTGTCTCCCCCCTTTTTGCGGATGACCCTGCTGGAACTTGAACTCGCCGGCCGCCTTATATGGCATCCCGGCAACCGGGTATCCCTTCTTGCCAGCGGCGAGAGGCATCCCGATTTAGCGCCCTGAGAATCCGGTCGGGGATTTGGAGCCAGGAAAGAACAGCCCCGCGATGAACGTCGTCGTCGTCGAGTCGCCCGCCAAGGCGAAGACCATCAACAAGTATCTCGGTCCGGACTACACGGTCCTGGCGAGCTTCGGCCATGTCCGCGACCTGCCGGCGAAGGACGGCTCGGTCAAGCCCGAGGAAGACTTCGCCATGAGCTGGGAGGTCGAGGGCAAGTCCGAGCAGCGGATCAAGGCGATCGCCCAGGCTCTCAAATCCGCCGACAAGCTGATCCTCGCCACCGACCCGGACCGCGAGGGCGAGGCCATCTCCTGGCATATCAGCGAGGAACTGCGCCGGCGCCGGGCGCTGGGCGGCAAGCCCGTGGCGCGGGTGGTGTTCAACGAGATCACCAAATCGGCCGTGCTCGACGCGATGAAGCATCCGCGCGAGGTGAACCGGGAGCTGGTCGAGGCCTATCTGGCGCGGCGCGCCCTCGACTACCTGGTGGGCTTCACGCTCTCGCCGGTGCTCTGGCGCAAGCTGCCCGGCAGCCGGTCCGCGGGCCGGGTGCAGTCGGTGGCGCTCCGCCTCATCTGCGAGCGCGAGGCCGAGATCGAGGCCTTCAAGTCGCAAGAATACTGGACCATCGCCGTGGTCTTCGAGACCGCGGACGGTGCGGCCTTCACCGCGCGCCTCACCCATCTCGACGGCCGCAAGCTGGAGAAGTTCGATCTGCCGAATCAGGCGGCCGCGGAGGCTGCCGTCGCCAAGATCGCCGAGGGCGCGCCCTTCCGGGTCGCGACCGTCGAGCGCAAGACCGTCAAGCGCCACCCCTTCCCCTCCTTCACCACCTCGACCCTGCAGCAGGAGGCCTCGCGCAAGCTGGGCTTCAGCGCCAGCCAGACCATGCGGCTCGCCCAGCGGCTCTATGAGGGCGTGGATCTCGACGGCGAGACGGTCGGCCTTATCACCTATATGCGGACGGATTCGGTGCAGCTCTCGGGCGAGGCGATCGGAGCCTCGCGGCGCCTGATCGAGGCCGACTACGGCAAGCGCTATCTGCCGGAGAAGCCGCGCTTCTATTCCACCAAGGCGAAGAACGCCCAGGAGGCCCATGAGGCGATCCGGCCGACGGACCTCTTCCGCCGGCCCCAGGCCATCGCGCGCCATCTCGACGGCGATCTGCGCCGGCTCTACGAGCTCATCTGGAAGCGCACGGTGGCGAGCCAGATGGAAAGCGCTGAGCTCGACCAGGTGACGGTGGATATCGAGGGCCGCGGCGTGGGCCTGCGCGCCACCGGATCGGTCCTGAAGTTCGACGGCTTCCTCACCCTCTATCAGGAGGACCGCGACGATCCGGCGGAGGATGAGGAAGGCGAAGGCCGCCTGCCGGAGCTCACGGCCGATCAGCCCCTGACGCGCAAAGAGACGAAGCCCGAGCAGCATTTCACCCAGCCCCCGCCGCGCTATTCGGAGGCGAGCCTGGTGAAGCGGCTGGAGGAGCTCGGCATCGGCCGGCCTTCGACCTATGCCTCGATCCTGCAGGTGCTGCAGGACCGCAACTATGTGCGCCTCGACCGGCGCCGGTTCTATCCCGAGGATCGCGGGCGTATCGTCACCGCCTTCCTGACCGGCTTCTTCCGCCGCTATGTGGAATACGGCTTCACCGCCGATCTCGAGGAGCAGCTCGACGACATCTCCGGCGGGCGTATCGACTGGAAGACGGTGCTGCGCCAGTTCTGGAAGGATTTCAGCCAGGCCATCGGCGAGACCAAGGATCTGCGCATCAGCGAGGTGATCGACGCCCTCGACGCCGATCTCGGCCGGCATTTCTTCCCCGAGGGCGCCAGTGGCGCCGATCCGCGCGTCTGCCCCTCCTGCGGCACGGGCCGGCTGAGCCTGAAGCTCGGCAAGTACGGCGCCTTCATCGGCTGTTCGAACTATCCCGAATGCCGCTATACGCGCCGGCTCGGCATCGAGAACGGCGAGGCTGCCGTGGCCGATACGGGGCCCAAGGATCTGGGCCAGGATCCCGTGACGGGGCTCGCGGTCAGCCTGCGCAAGGGGCCCTATGGCCACTATGTCCAGCTCGGCGAGAACGGCAATGGTGCCGGCGATAGCAACGGCAACGGCGCCGAGGAGCAGGGCGAAAAGCCGAAGGGCAAGAAGCGCGCCAAGGTGAAGGAGCCGAAGCCCAAGCGCGTGTCGCTGCCCCGCAGCATGCCGCCGGCGGATGTGGATCTTGACCGAGCGCTGGCGCTGCTGGCGCTGCCGCGCGAGCTGGGGGCGCATCCGGAGACCGGCGAGATGATCACCGCCGGCATCGGCCGCTTCGGCCCCTATCTGAAGCACGGGCCCGTCTTCAAGTCGCTGCCCAAGGACGACGATATCCTGAGCATCGGGCTGAATCGCGCGGTCTCGCTGCTGGCCGAGGCCAAGGGCGGCGGAAGGCGTGGGGCGGCCCCGGGCAAGCCCCTCGGCGAGCATCCGACCGAGGGCGGTCAGGTGACCCTGCATGAGGGCCGCTACGGGCCTTATGTCAAGCATGGCAAGGTGAACGCGACCCTGCCCAAATCCCTGGCCCCGGATCGGGTGACCCTGGATGGGGCGGTGACCCTCCTGGCGGAGCGCCTCGCCAAGACGGGCGGCAAGACGGCAAGGGCGCGCGGGCGCAAGGCCGCCGCACCCAAGACCGAAGGCGCGGCGCCGCCCGCCTCGCGCAAGCGCGCGGCGGCGAGCCGCCCCCGGCCGCCCCGCAAGACCAAGCCGCCGGAAGCCAAGGAAGAGACCGAAGAATGAGCCAACAGGCCAAGCGGCCCGCCGCGATCCCCACGGTGCAGGTCGAGAACGAGCGGGTCAAGGTCACCGAATGGCGTTTCGCGCCGGGGGCCGCGACCGGCTGGCACCGGCATGCCTATGACTATGTGGTGGTTCCGATGACGACGGGCCGCCTCCAGCTCGAGGATGGCAAAGAGCAGCACTTCGCCGAGCTCACCGCCGGGCGCTCCTACTATCGCCCGATGGGCGTGGAGCATGACGTGATCAACGCCAACGCCTTCGAATTCGTCTTCGTCGAGGTCGAGTTCAAGACACCCTAAGCAAAGGCGCCCATGAGCAAGGGCCGCAGCCAGAGGGCTGGACTTCCCACACGCCATCAGGTCCTCGAGTTCATCCGCGGCTCGGAGATTCCTGTCGGCAAGCGCGAGATCGCGCGCGCCTTCGGAATCAAGGGTGCCGACCGCATCCCCTTGAAGGCCATGCTGAAGGAGCTGGAGCAGGAGGGCGCGATCGACCGCGGCCGGCACCGGCGCATGGCCGCGCCCGGCGCGCTGCCGGAAGTCACGGTGCTGGCCGTGCTGGGCCCCGATTCCGACGGCGAGCTTCTGGCGGCGCCGGCGGCCGGGGGCGATGGCGCGGACGGCAATGCGGAAGCCCCGCGTATCTTTCTCATCCCCGACCGTCCGGCCAAGCCGGCGCTGGCGCGCGGCGATCGCGTGCTCGCCCGTCTGCGCCGGCTCGACGAGACCAGCTATGAGGCGCGAGTCATTCGCCGACTGGATGCCGTGCCCCCGCGGGTCGTGGGCGTCTATGAGCGGGCGGCGGACGGCACGGGGCGGATCCGGCCGGCGGGACGCAAGGCCCGCAACGAATATCGCGTGAGCGCGGCTGATGCCGCTGGCGCGCGGCCGGGTGAGATCGTGCTCGCCCAGGCCCTGCCGGGCATGCGCCTCGGCCTGCCCCACGCCCGGGTGGTGGAGCGCCTCGGGCCCCATGGCGGACCGCGGTCGGCGAGCCTGCTCTCGATCCATGAACATGACATCCCCATGGGCTTCGATGCCGAGGCCCAGGCGCTGGCCGCCGCCGCCCAACCGGTCGGGCTCGCGGGCCGCACGGACCTCAGATCATTGCCCCTTGTCACCATCGATGGCGAGGACGCCCGCGATTTCGACGATGCGGTCATGGCCGACCCGGACCCCGATGCGAACAACCCCGGCGGTTTCGTCCTCTGGGTGGCGATCGCCGATGTCGCCCATTATGTGCGGCCGGGCGATGCGCTGGATCGGGCGGCCTACTGGCGGGGCAACTCGGTCTACTTTCCGGACCGCGTGGTCCCCATGCTGCCCGAGGCGCTCTCCAACGGCCTCTGCTCTCTGAAGCCGCTGGAGGATCGCGGCTGCCTCGCCGTGCGCATGGTCATCAATGCCGAGGGGCGCAAGCTGCGCCACCGTTTCATGCGCGGGCTGATGCGCTCGGCGGCCCGCCTTACCTATGAGCAGATCCAGGCGGCGGCGGATGGCAGGCCCGACGAGATGCTGCACCCGCTCATGGCCCCCGTGGTCGAGCCCCTCTACAGCGCCTTCCGCGCGCTTCTCGCCGCGCGCCAGCGCCGCGGAACCCTCGATCTCGATCTGCCGGAGCGGCGCATCCTGCTGGACGAGCGGGGCGAGGTCAGCCGGATCGAGCCGCGCCAGCGCCTCGACAGCCATCGCCTGATCGAGGAGTTCATGGTCGCCGCCAATGTGGCGGCGGCCGAAACGCTGGAGCGCGCCCGGCGCCCTTGCATGTACCGCGTCCATGACGCGCCCGACGCCGCCAAGGTGGAGGCGCTGCGCGAGTTCGTCGCCACGCTTGGCTTCAATCTTGCCAAGGAACAGGTTCTGCGTCCCAAGATGTTCACCCAGCTCCTGGAACGCGCCAAGGGCTCGCCCTTCGCCGAGATGATCCACGAGCTCGTGCTGCGCAGCCAGTCCCAGGCGGTCTATAGCCCGGTGAATCTTGGCCATTTCGGTCTGGCACTGGCCCGCTATTGCCACTTCACCTCGCCGATCCGCCGCTATTCGGATCTCCTGGTCCACCGCTCCCTCATCGATGGCTGCCGGCTTGGCGAGGACGGCCTGCCCCCCGATGCGGAAGGCCGCTTCCAGGCCATCGGCGAGCATATCTCCACGACGGAGCGCCGGGCCGCCGCGGCCGAGCGCGACGCCGCCGACCGCTACATCGCAGGCTTCCTCGCCAAGCGCGTCGGCGACATCCTGGCCGGACGGGTGACCGGCGTCACCCGCTTCGGGCTCTTCGTGCGCCTGGCGGATACCGGCGCCGACGGGCTCGTTCCCATTTCGAGCCTGCCCTCGGATTTCTACGACCATGACGAGCGCGACCACGCACTGGTCGGCCGGCGCTGGGGAAGAACCTACCGGCTGGGCGAGCGAGTCGCCGTTCGGCTGGTGCAGGCCGAAGCGCTCACCGGCGGCGTGGTGCTCGAGCTCATCGAGAGCGGCGGCGAATTGGATCCCGGACCTGGGCCGATGCCCGCGCGCACGAGAAAAGCGAGCAAACCCAAGGCATCACGGCCGCTTCGGCCAAGTCGCCAGAAGCGCCGAGGCACCCGGCGCCGCGGCTGAGGTCTGTTGCCATTTCAACGCAGTGATGCGGAAACCGCAATAATCTCACGCGATTAGAACTGTGCTGCCCTGGTTACTGGCGTGCTATCTGCTAAGTATAACAATGTCGGTGTCGGGCGATTCCGAGGCCGGCCGAGGATCGGACACTTTATGTCTTTGGCTTCGGGATGGGCTTCCTTGCAGCGGCGCCTGCCGGCGCTTTTGCTGCTTCTGGTCATCACCGGCTGCAGCAGCGCCGGTTCGCCGCTCGCCGCAAGCTCCGATTACGAGCGCGACCGGCGGATGTTTTCCTCCGGATACGAATACATCGACGATCTCTACATCCGGAAGGTGGATCTGCAGAACCTCGCCGTGGGCGGCATCGCCGGGCTCGCCGCGATCGATCAGGATGTGTCCGCCAAGCTCGACGGCAACAAGATCGATCTGCTCTACAAGGGCAAGACCGCGGCCGATTTTGTCACGACCGACAAGTTCAACCCCGATGACTGGGCGGCACTCACGACCAGCGCCATCGCCGCGGCGCGCGACGTCTCGCCCCTCATCGCCAAGGCCGACAGCGAGGCCATCTATCAGGCGGTCTACAATGGCATGCTGGCCCGGCTCAACGATCCCTTCTCCCGCTATGCGGGCCGGGCCCAGGCGGCGGAGAATCGGGCCTCGCGCGAGGGCTTCGGCGGCATCGGCGTGGTCATCTCGGTGACGAACGGGATCGTGAAGATCGTCTCCGTTCAGCACTACACGCCCGCAGAGCGGGCGGGGCTGCGCCCCGACGATCTGATCACGGCCGTCAACAACATGCCGACCAAGGGGCTGGAGCAGCAGCCCGTCATCGACATGCTGCGCGGCGATGTGGATAGCCGCGTGCTCCTCACGATCGAGCGCAAGGGCGTGGACCATCCGCTGAGCATCGCGATTACCCGTGCTCTCGTGATACCGGAGACGGTTATCTATCGGCGCGAAGGCGATATCGCCTATTTCCGCATCTATAACTTCAACGAGGACACGGCAGGCAGCCTGAGGCGCGAATTCGAGAACGCCCGCAACGAGATCGGCGCCGAGCGCATGCGCGGCGTGATCCTCGATCTGCGCGGCGATCCGGGCGGCGTGCTCGACCAGGCGGTCGCGGTCTCCGACCTGTTCCTCAGCAGCGGGCGGATCGTTTCGACCCGCGGCCGCAATCCCGAAAGCTATCAATCCTACGAGGCGACACCCGGCGACATCGCCAACGGCCTGCCCATGGCCGTCCTCATCAACGGCAATTCGGCCTCGGCCTCGGAGATCGTGGCCGCGGCTCTCCAGGACAACAACCGCGCCGTGCTGATCGGCACCAACTCCTACGGCAAGGGCACCGTGCAGACCGTGCCGCGACTGCCCAACAACGGCGAGCTCACGCTCACCTGGGCGCGCTACTACGCGCCCTCCGGCTATACCCTGAACCATATCGGCATCCTTCCCTCGATCTGCACCAATAACGGGGATGGGGACGCGACCGATCTCCTTGCCGAGCTCGGCAATGGCGCGTTGCGCCCCGTGCCGGTGGCGGCCCGCAACGCGACTTCACCCGACGACACGGAGGCTCTGAACAAGCTTCGGGAGACTTGCCCGGCCTATAAATCGGAGCGCGCCGTCGATCTGCAGCTTGCCATCCGGCTCCTGACCCAGCCGCGCCTCTACGAAGAGGCGATCAAGCTCGCCGCCCCGCCTGGGCAGAGGCCCGCCACCCAGTCGGCCGTGACCCCCAGTCCGCATCCCTGATCGCCAGCTCCACCTCTCTGCCTTTCGCTTGAGAATGACAAGCTCCATTGTCCGCCCCACCGACGCCGCCGGCCTCGTGCTTCTGCGGGGCAGCCGGAGCGATCCGGAAGTGTTGCTTGGGCGCCGCCACGCCCGGGCCGGGTTCCTGCCGGATATCTACGTCTTCCCCGGCGGGCGCGTGGAGAGCGAGGATGCGCGGGGGGAGCCCGTGACCCTCCCGCCGCAAGTCGCCGCGGGCCTCGCCTGGGCGACGCGGCGGCCGGCCGCGGCCTTCATCCGGGCGGCGCTCCGCGAGACGGCGGAGGAAACCGGCCTCAGCCTGCCCCCCGAGACGGTGCGGCATATCGATTTCGTCTGCCGCGCCATCACCCCCACCTTCTCCCGGCGGCGCTACAACACCCGCTTCCTGCTGGCCGACGGCGCCCACTGCCGCGGTGCGCTCTCGGGCGATGGCGAACTCGAGGATCTGGGCTGGCACCGCTATTCTGCCGTGGGAAAGCTGAAGCTGGTGGACGTCACCACCTTCGTGCTCGAGGAAGCGGTCCGACGTTGGCGCCTGGGGGTGGCCCCGGGCGCGGAACCGGCGCTCCGTTACTCCTATGCCGGCGGCAAGGTCAGGATCTTTCGCCGGCCGGCCTTGCCCTGACCCGGTCGCGGGGCCATCTACGCCGGAGCACTTGACAGGAATGCGAAGCGGGCTATGTTCGCGCCCCTATTTTGGAGAGTTAGGCCATGGCCAAGCAGACAACCGTGATGATCCGATTGGTCAGCACCGCCGACACCGGCTACTTCTATGTGACCAAGAAGAATCCGCGGACCTCGACCGAGAAGTTCGAGTTCCGCAAATACGATCCCATCGCCAAGAAGCACGTCGCCTTCAAGGAAGCGAAGATCAAGTGAGATCGGGCGCCCGCCAAGGGCGCCTCGATGGCGAGAGGAAGGGCCGCCGATCGGCGGCCTTTTGCATTGCGGCCTTTTGCACTTCGGCCTGGGCGCAAAGCCGATTGCTCCTCGCGGCTTTCGCCCCTTAACTAGCGGCAGCCATGCGAATCGGTGTCGACCTCGGCGGCACGAAGATCGAGACCCTTGCTCTCGACGGGCAAGGCGTGGCGCGCGGCGGGTTTCGCCGTCCTTCCCCCCGCGATGACTACGAGGCCACCTTGGCGACCATCGCAGAGATGATCGCCGAGACGGAACACCAGGCAGGCGCCGGGCTTGGCGTCGTGGGGGTCGGCATGCCCGGCGCGATCTCCCCCGCGACCGGGCTGGTGAAGAACGCCAATTCGACATGGCTCAATGGGCGGCCCTTCAAGGAAGATCTGAGCCGCGTCCTCGGCCGGCCCTTGCGTCTGGCCAATGACGCCGACTGCTTCGCGATCTCGGAAGCGACCGATGGCGCGGGCGCGGGCCTGCCCATCGTCTTCGGCACCATCCTGGGCACCGGGGTCGGCGGCGGGATCGTCATCGGCGGCCGGCTTCTGGCGGGCGCGGATGCGATCGCCGGCGAGTGGGGGCACAATCCGCTTCCTGCGCCGCTTGATGAGGAGCGTCCCGGTCCTGCCTGCTATTGCGGCCGGCATGGCTGCATCGAGACCTGGCTCTCCGGGCCCGGCCTTGCCTCCGACCATGCGGCCCACAGCGGCGAGCGCCAGGACGCTGCGGCCATCGTCGCTGCGGCCGAGGCCGGGGATGCCCGGGCCGAGGCGAGCCTCGCCCGCTACGAGGACCGGTTGGCCCGAGCGCTGGCCCATGTGGTCAACGTCCTCGACCCCCATGCCATCGTGCTGGGCGGCGGCATGTCGAAGATCGCCCGCCTCTATCGCCGCCTGCCGGAGCTGATGCGCCGCCATGTCTTCTCCGACCGGGTCGCGGCTCGCATTCTGCCGCCCCGCCATGGCGATGCCAGCGGCGTGCGCGGCGCTGCCTGGCTCTGGCGGCCGGAGGAGGCCGTGTGAAGGCGCTCTGCCGCGACTGCCTGCACGGCTTCGCCGCGGGCAGCAAGGCGGCCCGCTGCCCGGCCTGCGGCTCGCCGCGCATGATCGCCCATGGCGAGATCGAGGACCTCGCCATCGCCCATATCGATTGCGACGCCTTCTACGCCAGCGTCGAGAAGCGCGACAATCCATCCCTGAAGGACAAGCCGGTCATCGTCGGCGGCGGGCGGCGCGGCGTCGTTTCCGCCGCCTGTTATGTCGCCCGGCTCTATGGCGTGCGCTCGGCCATGCCGATGTTCAAGGCGCTCGCCGCCTGCCCCAATGCCGTCGTCATCCACCCGGACATGGTGAAATACTCGCGGGTCGGCAACGAGATCCGCGAGATGATGCGGGCGCTGACGCCGCTGGTCGAGCCCCTCTCCATCGACGAGGCCTTTCTCGATCTCGCCGGCACGGTCGAGCTGAATCACGGCAGCCCGGCCCGGACACTGGCGGGCTTCGCCCTCGAGGTCGAACGGCGCATCGGCGTCAGCGTCTCAGTCGGCCTCAGCTACAACAAGTTCCTCGCCAAGATCGCCTCGGATCTCGACAAGCCCCGGGGCTACGCGGTGATCGGGCGCGCCGAAGCGCTGGATTTTCTGGGGCCCAGGCCCGTGGGCGTGATCTGGGGCGTCGGCAAGGCGCTGCAGGCGAAGCTCTCCGGCGACGGGATCGCCACGATCGCCGAGCTGCGCGGCGTCGACGAGTACCAGCTCCTGCGCCGCTACGGCAGCATCGGGCGGCGGCTCTACCGCTTTTCCCGCGGCGAGGATGACCGCCGGGTCGATCCCGACGGCGAGACGAAGAGCATCTCCGCAGAGACGACCTTCGACGAGGACATCGCCAGCACCGATCTCCTCGCCGCCGAGCTCTGGCCGCTCTGCGAGAAGGTCTCGGCCCGGATGAAGCGCTATGGGCTATTGGGCCGCAGCGTCCATCTCAAGCTGAAGACCTCCGATTTCAGGATCCTGAGCCGCTCGCGCCGGCTCGTAGCGCCGACCCAGCTCGCCGAGGTGCTCTATCAGGCGGCGATGCCTCTGCTCAAGGCCGAGACGACGGGGCGGCGCTACCGCCTGATCGGGGTCGGCGCCGCCGATCTGGTGCCGGAATCCGAGGCTGCGCAGCCGGATCTGCTGAGCGAGGGCGATCGGCGCCAGGTCACGGTGGAGCGCGTGATGGACAGCCTCAGGGCCAAGCTCGGCCAGGACGCGATCCGCAAGGGCCGCGGGCTGTTCAGCAGCCCGAAGCCAGAAGCGCCTCCAGCTTCTTCAAGGCCGCGTCGACCGTGAAGCTGCCATAGTCCATGGTCAGCCGGTCGATGACGCCATTGCCATAGATGCTGACGCTCTGCTCCTGCTCCGGGGTGGATTCGTCCCCACTCCCCTCTCCGTCCGGAGCGAAGAAGGCGAGGCTCAGCCGATAGACCGGACCGCCGGCGAGCAGCGGCGAAAGCTTCGAAACCTCGGCGGCGGCCTGGCCGCGGCTGGCAAGCGCGGCGCTGATCTGGATCGACCCCTTGTCGTCGGAGCCGTCGAAGACCGTGGCGAGGAAGGTGATGTCGCCCGCCGCCAGATGGCGCAGGAGGGCGAGGGTGTGGCCGGTGGGGAACAGGGTTCCGCGCGGCAAAGTGAGCGTCTTTCCCGAGGGCTGTTCGAAGCGGACCACGCCCGCCTGGCCGGCCGCGGGCATCTCGGCCTCGCCCTTGAAGGCCGAGGTGACGGTGTCGCCGTCGAGGTTGCGCATGAAGAAGCGATAATGCTTGCCGTTCTTGGCTTCCCAGGAATTGAGGCTCCAGCCGACCTGGCTCGTCCGGCCATCGTCATAGAAGAACTCGATCCTGGCCTTCTGCGTCGTCGTCCACCCGTCGCAGGCATCGGCGAACTCGTAGACCATGACGCCCTGGACATCGACGACGTCGCTGCCAGACTGGCTATGTCCCAGGGAGAGAAGATAAGAGGCCCGGTGGGAGAGAAGCTCCCCGGCCTCGGCCTGTGGGGCCAGAACGGGGATCGGGAGAAGCAGGCTCGAAAGGGTGCAGAAAGCCTCGAGCAGCCTTGTCAAATATCGCATGCGCCTTTAGGTTCCGCCGGTTTGTCGGGAGCCCGCACTATCCCACGTACTTCGGGCTGGCGATAGACGCAACAGGGAAGGTTCGGGAGCAGCCCCATGTCGAGCAAACCTGCCAAGAAGCCCCGGGTCCTGGTCACGCGCAAGCTTCCCGCCGACGTCGAGGCACGCCTTGCCCGCGACTATGACGCGATCCTGAACAAGGAGGACCGCCTCTACGGGCCCGATGACCTGATCGCCGCCGCCGCAGGCTGCGATGCGCTGCTCCCCTGCCCCACCGAGCGGCTGACGGCCGAGCTTGTCGGCCGCCTGCCGGCGAGCATCCGCGTCATCGCCACATTCTCCGTCGGCTTCGAGCATATCGACATCGCCGCCTGCAAGGCCCGCGGCATCGCCGTCGGCAATACCCCCGACGTGCTGACCGACGCCACCGCTGATATCGCGATCCTGCTCATGCTGGGCGCCGCGCGGCGCTCCTATGAGGGCGAGACCATGCTGCGGGAGGGCCGCTGGAACTCCTGGGCGCCGACCTTCATGCTGGGCATCGACATGACCGGCAAGCGCCTGGGCATCTACGGCATGGGCCGCATCGGCCAGGCGGTCGCCAAACGCGCGCGCGCCTTCGACATGAAGATCCACTACCACAACCGCTCCCGCCTGCCGGCGGAGCGTGAGCATGGCGCCATTTTCCATGCCCGCGCCGAGGACATGCTGCCCTATTGCGACTTTCTCTCGATCAATGCGCCTGCCTCGCCCGAGACCACGGGATTCCTCAATGCCGCGCGCATTGCGCTCTTGCCCGATGGCGCCATCGTGGTGAACACGGCCCGCGGCCCGCTGGTGGATGACGAGGCGCTGATCGCCGCGCTCAAATCGGGCAAGCTCAGGGCCGCGGGGCTCGACGTCTTCACGGGCGAGCCGAAGATCCATCCGGGCTATGCCTCCCTGCCCAACACCTTCCTGCTGCCCCATCTCGGCAGCGCCACCATCGAGACACGCAACGGCATGGGCTTCAAGGCGCTGGACAATCTCGACGCCTTCTTCGCCGGCAAACCGCTGCCGGCCCGGGTGGTCTGAGCCAGAGGACTGCCGCCCCTCGCGGCAAGCAACCTCATGAGGCCTGGCGCTGGAACGCGTCCCAGCGCAGCTTCGCCAGGCGATAGGCATCCATGATCGAGACGGCATAGACGAAAAGCCCCCCGGCCAGGCGCCCGATCAGGCTCTGCTGCGGGGTCGTCAAATGCCAGGTGATCAGTCCGAGCACGACCATGAACATCTGCAGGGTCAGCCCGCGCAGGGGAAAGCCCGAAAGCGTATGGCCGAAGCCCGGCAGCAGAATGGCGGCCAGCAGCACCAGCAGGGGATGGAGGGGACGGCGCGGGGCGGGCTCGGCCATGGTGGCGGAAATTCCTTATGTCGGCGGAACGGCTTCGGCGACCAGCGAAGCGCGGATCGCGATCGTGGCCTCGAGCAGCCGGCGCGCCAGCCCCGGCGGGAGCGTGTTGTCGAGGAACTCGATCTGCCGCAGCACCGCATATCTGGCGCGCTCGGCCTGCTGCACCTGATAGACCAGGCGCACGCCTTTCGGCGTCACCAGCATCTCCTTGAGGCGCTGATCCTCGAACAGGTAGCGGTGCTGCGCCATGACTGCGAGCGGGGGCATGCGCGCGGGATCATCGCTGCGCAGCGCCGCATCGCTGGGCCAGCCGGGCGGCAGGCGCATCTCATGGGCGAGATCGATCGAGGGCGAATAGAACTCGGTGCCCCGCGGCCGGATCAGAAGGTCGAAGATGCCCTGATAGGACACCGGCGCGATCAGGCTGACCTGCAGCCAAAGGGAAGGCAGCTTGCGCATGGTCAGATGGTCGACGATCGGCTCCAGGCGCACCTCGTGGCCGCGGTAGCGCCCGGTCAGGACCGGAAAATCGACATCGTCCTGGACCACGCGATATTGCTCGAAGAGATCGAGGCAGGCGGCGAAGAAGCCGCCGCGAAGCCGCCGGTAGCGCTCCCGATCGCGGCGATAGAGCCAGGTGAGGGCGATGAGGCCGGCAGCGGCGACTGCGAGGACATCCCAGCGCATGAACATGGGAGCAGAATGCCGAAATGCCGGCGCCGCTCAAGGGCGGCGTCGGCGATCGGCAATCACAGACCTCGCAATCAGTATCCCAAGGGCCGCGGCCAGGGCATGGTGAACTGATCGCCGCGCCGGACATAGCGATAGCGGTAGAAGGCGAACCAGAGCGAGGCGATGACATAGAAGGCCATCATCGCCAGCAGCTGCCGGCCATAGCCGAGATAGACCGCGACGAAGGTGGCGATGCAGAGCAGCAGCAGGACAGCGGCCGGAAGCGGATGGAAGGGATGCTCATAGCCCCGCTGGATCGAGCCGAGCGGCCATTTGCGGCGGAACTTCCACATATTGAACGGCATGAAGGTGTAGTTCAGCAGCCCCGACAGGATCGAGAAGGTGATGATCTGGGCCAGGGGAATATAGAGGGCGAAGATCGCGGCGATGGGGATCAGGAACAGGATCGAGCGGAACGGCGTGCGGTAGCGCGGATGCACGGCGCCGAACCAGGCGGGCAGATACCGGTCGCGGCCCATGGAGAACCAGGCGCGCGCCGCATCGTTGATGCAGCCATTGGCCGAGGCGATTGCCGAGAACAGCGTGCCGACGAAGAGGACGACGGTGAGCCATGGGGTGCCCAGCACCCGGGCGGCGTCGAAGAGCGGGGCGAGCTCCGCATCCCAGCCGACATATTCCCAGGGCAGCAGGCCGCAGACGATGTACCAGGTGAGCGCGGCGGCGATCAGCAGGGTGATCATACCGGTCATCGTCCCCAAGGGCAGGGCACGACCCGGCGAGCGCACCTCTTCCGCCGACTGGCAGGTGCCTTCGATGCCGAGATAGTACCAGATGCCGAAATGGAGCGAGGCGAGCACGCCGAGCCAGCCATAGGGCAGATCCGTGAGCAGATGCTCGTGCAGCAGCACGGCGGTCGGATTCCAGGGGTGCACGGCAACGAAGAGGATGATGATGGAGAGGAAGGCGGCCGCGGTTATGACGAAGTTCACCGTCAGCGTCATGAACACGCCGCGATAGTTGAGCCAGGCCAGCAGCGCCAGGGAGAGGATGGTGAAGGGCTCCCAGGGGATATCATGGCCGAGCTCGCCCGCGCCGATCTGGATGAGCTGACCGGCAACCTGGACGTCGCCTGCCTCCAGCATGGTGTAGGCGAGCACGAGATAGAGCCCGACATTGAAGGCCATCAGCGGTCCGATGGTGTGCTTGGCCTGGGCGTACTGCCCGCCGGCCGCGGCCACTGTCGAGGTGATCTCCGAATCGATCATGGCGACGCAGGTATAGAGCAGGCCGATGACCCAGCAGGAGATGAGCGCGCCGAAGGCCCCACCCTTGCCCACGCCGTAGTTCCAGCCCATGAATTCGCCGACCAGCACGATGCCGACGCCGAGCGCCCAGACATGGACCGGCCCCAGGACCTTCAGGAGGTTGATCTGCCGGGTCTGACCCTGGACCGCGACCTGCTCGCTCATCGTTCAATTCCCCTTGGCTTTACTGCTCTCGCTGAAGAGCTCGTCAACACCCTCGCGGGAGCTGAGGAGGACGTCCTCGCCGAAACTCCGATTTACCGTGAAGAAGTCCCAGACCATCCACAGGATGAGGATCGCCGAAAGGGCCCAGGCGATCCAGCCGAGCGATGCCCACATGTCTCTTCTCCTCTGCCGGATCCGTCGACGCCCGCGGGCCTCAGTCGAACTTCTCGGCGATGACTTGTTTGTATTCCTTCTCGGACAGCACCAGCATGAAGATGAAATAGCCGATGATGACCGCCCCCGTGATCACGACGCCGGCGACGTCGATGGTGTAGTCGAAGGGTTGGGTGATGATTTCCGCCGCCGATTCCTTCGTGTAGCCGAGCTTCTCCCACTGCGCCTGCATGACCGGGTTCTGGCCGAGCTTCTCCCAGGTCAATCCGGTCCAGGTCCTGGTGCCGTCGGCGCCGAGCTGATAGGTGACGCCCTCGGGCAGCCTCTCGACCCGCGACGGCACAGCGATCCTCAGCCAGATCGGCAGGAACAGGCCGCAGAAGACGAGCGCTAGAAGGAAGACGACGTCGAAAAGCTGGCCGCCGATGCTCTGGCGGGGCGGTTCGTATCGTTTGATCATGAGATTTCCCCCAGCCTCCGATCAGCGCCCGGCGTCGAGATGCCGGATGTCGACGGAGTAGATGTGCTGCTTGTCGTTGGCGTAGTGGCGGATCATCGCCGTGATGGATGCGGTGTTGAACAGCACCAGGACGCCGGCGGCGATCCAGCAGACCAGCTCAATGCGGCCGCTCGGCATGAACGGGCGGACGGCCAGCATGACGAAGAAAACGACGAGCCAGAGCACGACGACGAAGCCGGCCGCGAAGAGCTTGTCCCGGGTGAACATGGCCTCTATGCGGGCTTGCAGAAATCACTTGTCCGCCGATCAGGTCGGAATTATCTAGGCTTTCCAAATAGATGGTGAAACCATGCCTGTCCTTACCCACGCCCCTACCCACGCTCCAAGCGTCGTCAAGGGCCGGTCAACGTGAGGATACGGCGCAGCATCCATTCGTCGTGCCGCAACGTCCCGTCGATGCGCGTCACCATCGTGCGAATGGGCCACCCTGCTCCTGGAGGGGGCCATGGACGC
>DATBBO010000469.1:0-5156 GCA_036270995.1 Dongiaceae bacterium
TCCAATGTCCTGATGGTGGCGAAGTACGATGCCGAGAACATGCCCGCGCTGCGCCGGCTGGTGGCTCAGGGCACGATCCTGAAGCCCTTCCCGCGCGACGTCATGGAGGCGAGCTACAAGGCGGCCTTCGACCTCTATGACGAGATCGCGGCCCAAAATGCGAAGTTCAAGAAGGTCTATGAGGGTTGGAAGCAGTTCCGCGCCGATGAGTATCTGTGGTTCCGGGTGGCCGAGAACAGCTTCGACAATTTCGTCTACGCCCAATCGGCGAAGAAGGCCTGATCCGAAGCTTCCTCGCGACCGCCATTCTCATTTGATCTCGATCTGTGCCGGCGCGCCCTCGTCGGGTGCCGGGGCCGGCATCTCCTGCTCGATGGCATTGGGATTGCCGGCCACATGCCGGGGCAGGAAATCCGTCACCAGCCCGGGCCAGAGAATGATGATGGCGCAGAGCGCGAGCTGCAGCCCGACCCAGGGAATGGCGCCCCAATAGATGTCGGAGCTCTTCACCGAAGGCGGCGCCACCCCGCGCAGGTAGAACAGCGCGAAGCCGAAGGGCGGATGCATGAAGGAGGTCTGCATATTGGCCCCCAGCAGCACACCGAACCAGATCAGGTCGATGCTGAGCTTCTGGGCCACGGGACCCAGGAGCGGGATGATGATGAAGGCGATCTCGAAGAAATCCAGGAAGAAGGCCAGGACGAAGACGAAGAGATTGACGACGACGAGAAAGCCCACCGCCCCTCCGGGGAGCGAGGTCAGCATGCCGTCGATCCAGAGATCGCCGTCGACGCCGCGGAAGACCAGGCTGAAGACCGAGGAGCCGATCAGGATATAGACCACCATGGCGGTGATGCGCATGGTCGTCGCCATGCCCTGCCGGAGCAGCGACCAGGTGAGACGCCGGTTGAGGGCGGCGAGACCCATGGCGCCGACCGCGCCCATCGCCCCGCCCTCGGTCGGGGTGGCGAGGCCGAGCAGGATCGTCCCCAGGACCAGAAAGATCAGCACGAGCGATGGCACCATGCCCCAGACGCACTTCCAGACCAGGGCCCATCCCCTGAGGGTGCGCGCCTCCGGCGGCAGCGCTGGCACCGCCGATGGCCGGAAGATGCTGAGGGCGAAGATATAGCCGCAGAACAGCAGCACCTGGATGATGCTGGGGCCGATCGCGCCGGCATACATGTCACCGACGGAGCGGCCGAGCTGATCGCCCAGCACGATGAGCACCAGAGAAGGCGGGATGAGCTGGGTAATGGTGCCGGAGGCGGCGATCACCCCCGTCGCCAGCCGCTGGTCATAGCTGTAGCGGATCATGATGGGCAGGCAAAGCAGGCCCATGGCGATGACCGAGGCGGCCACGGTGCCGGTGATGGCGCCGAGCAGGGCGCCTACCAGGATCACCGCATAGGCGAGCCCGCCGCGGACCGGGCCGAAGAGCTGCCCCGCCCCTTCCAGCAGATCCTCCGCCAGGCCGCAGCGCTCGAGGATCGCGCCCATGAAGGTGAAGAACGGGATGGCGAGCAGCAGGTCGTTGGACATGATTCCGAAGACCCTCTCCGGCAGCGCCTGGAGCAGGTCCATGGTGAAGTAGCCATGCGCGATGGCGATCCAGGCGAAGAAGAGGCCGACCGCCGAGAGCGAGAAGGCGACCGGATAGCCGATCAGCAGGAAGAGGACGAGGCCCCCGAACATGATGGAGGCCATCATGTTGAAGCTGATCACTGCAGGGGCTTCTCGTACGCGGCGACCCCGCCCTCATAGCCCCTGAGCGCTGCGATCCGATTGATGATCTCCGAGAATCCCTGAAGCGCCAGCAGGCCGAATCCCAGAGGCAGGAGGAGCTTCACCGGCCAGCGGAGCAGCCCGCCGGCATTGCTCGAGACCTCGCCGCTCTGCCAGGAGTCGTAGAACAGCGGCCATGACATCCAGCCGATGACGAGAACGGGCGGCATCAGGAAAAGGATGGCGCCGAGGAGATCGACCCAGAGCTTCAGGCGCGCCGAGAGATTGCCGTAGATGACGTCGACGCGGACATGCTCGTTGCGTCTCAAGGTATAGGGGGCACCGAGCATGAACATCGCAGCAAAGAGGTACCACTGGATCTCGAGCCAGGCGTTGGAGCTGAAGCTGAATCCGTAGCGGACCAGGGCGTTTCCGGCGCTGATGAGGCAGGCCAGGAGCACGCACCAGTCGGCGATGCGCCCGAAGCGCTCGTTGACCCCATCGATGGCACCACCGACCCACAGCAAGGCACGCATCACAACCGCATCGCTTTCAGGCAATTCCCCATCGGCCGAGGTTCCTTGTTGGCGAGGGTTGCTTTAGGCTCACCCTCCTTCTCCGGCCCGGCAGTCTTGCCGCTTCCGGGGATCGGCTGCAACGGACGATTGGACGATTTCGGGAGCTCCCATGCGCAAGCTGAACTTGGCCGCGACGCAATTCGCCTGCGGCTCCGACTTCGCGGGCAATCTGGATAAGGCCGAAGCGCTGGTCCGCCGCGCTGCCGCCCAGGGTGCCGAGGTCATCCTCCTGCAGGAACTGTTCGAGACCCCCTATTTCTGCAAGGACCAGCTCGCCAGCCTCTTCGCGCTGGCACGCCCGGCGGCGGCGAACCCGGTTCTCGCCCGCTTTGCGAGCCTCGCCCGCGAGCTCGGCGTCGTCCTGCCCGTCAGCTTCTTCGAGCGGGCCAACAACGCCCACTACAACTCCGTGATGGTGATCGATGCCGATGGCCGGATGCTGGGCATCTATCGCAAGTCGCATATTCCTGACGGCCCCGGCTATCAGGAGAAGTTCTACTTCAACCCCGGCGATACGGGCTTCCGGGTCTGGCCGACGGCCCATGGCCGCATTGGGGTCGGCATCTGCTGGGACCAATGGTTTCCCGAATGCGCCCGCAGCATGGCGCTCCAGGGGGCCGAGGTGCTGCTCTATCCGACGGCGATCGGCTCGGAGCCGCAGGACGCCTCCATCGACAGCCGCGAGCATTGGCGCCGCGTGATGCAAGGTCATGCCGGCGCCAATCTCATGCCCCTGGTCGCCTCGAACCGCATCGGCCATGAGCAAGGTGAGACCTCCGCCATCACCTTCTACGGCCATTCCTTCATTGCCGGCCCGACCGGCGAGATCGTGGCCTCTGCCGGCGAGAGCGAGGCCGTGCTGATCGCGAGCTTCGATCTCGACACGATCGCCATCCAGCGCGCCGCCTGGGGCGTCTTCCGCGACCGACGCCCCGAGCTCTATGGCGCGTTGCGCTCGGCCGATGGCGCTGCAAGCCTGGGTTGACAAACCCCCCTGCGCCGGGGGTTCATAGGAGCAACCGCGAAATCACAGGGAAGGCCATGATGAAAATAATCAGCCAGGCAGTTCTCGGCATCGCCGCCGTCGCGGCGGTCGGCCTCGCCGCACCGGCCCGGGCCGAAGAGAAGGTTCTGAATGTCTACAATTGGTCAGACTATATCGGCGAGAACACGGTCGCCGATTTCGAGAAGCTGACGGGAATCAAGGTCAATTACGACGTCTATGATTCCAACGAGACCCTCGAGACCAAGCTTCTCACCGGCCATACCGGCTATGACGTCGTCGTTCCCTCCGGCGGCTTCCTCGGCAAGCAGATCCAGGCCGGCGTCTTCAGCACCCTGGACAAGAGCAAGCTGCCGAATTTGAAGAACATGGATCCGAGCGTCATGAAGGCGGCGGCCCAGTTCGACCCGGACAATGCCCATTCCGTGCCCTATTTCTGGGGCACCGTCGGCATCGGCTACAACGTCAAGAAGATCCAGGCCATCATGCCCGACGCGCCGGTCAACAGCCTGGACATGATCTTCAAGCCCGAGCTCGCCCAGAAATTCGCGAAATGCGGCATCACAATGCTGGATTCGCCCGCCGACATCCTGGAGATCGCGCTGCACTATCTCGGCCGCAGCCCCTATTCGGCCAAGAAGGAGGATTACGAGGCGGCGCAGGCCATGCTGATGAAGGTGCGCCCCTACATCAAATACTTCCACTCCTCGCGCTATATCGACGACATGGCCAATGGCGAGATTTGCCTGGCGCTCGGCTGGAACGGCGATTTCCTGATCGCCGGCGATCGCGCGACCGAGGCCAAGAACGGCAACGAGATCCAGTACCGCATCCCGAAGGAAGGCACACAGCTCTGGATCGATAATCTGGCGATCCCGGCCGACGCGCCCCATCCCGAGAACGCGCTGCTCTTCATCAACTATCTGATGGAGCCGAAGGTCGCCGCCGCCGGCGCCAATTTCGTCAACTACGCGACGCCGAACCTGGCCGCACTGCCCTTCGTCAAGGAGGAGCTGCGCAACAACCCCGACGTCTATCCGCCGCCGGATGTGATGGCCAAGCTGTTCCCGGACAAGGTCGCCCCAGCCGCCGTTGAGCGCCTGCGCACACGCACCTGGACCCGCATCAAGACGGGATCATAAAGCAGCGAATTTGTCCCCTCCTGCCTTCTACCGCCATTGGCGGGGGGAGGCAGCGGGGGTGTGTCTGCCCGGCCACGCTGCCTGTTTCTGCAGGGAATCTGCAGGCTTTCGATCCTCGCCATTGTAAATCATAAGAATACACGCAAAACGCGTAGCTTGTCAAGATCCCTGCCATTGCCCTCGATCAGGTCACGGGGGTGCGATTGACAACGCAAAGATCGGCGGTGGACAATTTTCGCCAAGGCTGAATGCCATTCCGAGGGGGCGACATGAATGCGATCGCCTTGGCCCTGACCGGGCTGATCCTGCTGGCGGGATT
This sequence comes from Dongiaceae bacterium, assembly GCA_036270995.1. Lineage (GTDB taxonomy): Bacteria > Pseudomonadota > Alphaproteobacteria > Dongiales > Dongiaceae > DASXQK01. Next base: position 4,768 of record DATBBO010000469.1, read on the forward strand.
TGGCGATCCCGCATCCGCCGAAGAGACGATCCTCAACGTCTACAACTGGTCCGATTATATCGGCCCGGACACGATCGCCGATTTCGAGAAGCAATACGGCATCAAGGTGCACTACGACACTTTCGACAGCAACGAAACCCTGGAAGCCAAGATGCTCACGGGGAAAAGCGGCTATGACATCGTGGTTCCCATCGCCTCCTTTTTCGCCCGCCAGATCAAGGCCGGCGTCTACCTGAAGCTGGACAAGAGCAAGCTGCCGAATCTGAAGAACCTCAATCCCGTGCTCTACAAGGATCTCGCCGACTACGATCCCGGCAATGCGTACGCCATTCCCTACATGTTCGGCACCAGCGGCTTCTCCTACAACGTCGACATGGTGAAGAAGCTCA
>DATBBO010000470.1:0-2006 GCA_036270995.1 Dongiaceae bacterium
TGAGGGAAAAACCACGCTCCGGCGGGGTTTTTCTTTTGGCGGCGCTTCGACCGCCACTCTTCGGGCCGGAGGCATTCTATTTTTGACCGTCACCCCGGCGAAAGCCGGGGTCCAGGGCAACCGTCACGCTCTTGCAACCCCTGGATCCCGGCTTTCGCCGGGATGACGAAGGGAGGAAGAAGCAAAATACGACCTATGCGATGGCCCTACCAGAAGGAGGAGACGCGCCGTCCGATGGTCCGTGCGATTCGCGTGCATGGCATCGCATACTGTCCGCGGTGAGCTGACAGGACCGGAGGCGGACGCCATGGCTGCGAACTTCTTCGACGCCGATCGCGATCTGCAGAAGGCCCTGGCGCGAAACCTCGGCCCCACCTTCGCAGAGTGGCGCCCGATGCTCTCCGACTTCGGCGCCTGGGTCGCGACCGATGTCGACGCGGCTGCCGCCTATACCGACCGCCAGGCTCCGCCGGTGCTGGCGGCCTATGCGCCCGACGGAAGGATCGAAAACCGCATCCTGCAGAATCCGGGCTGGCGCGCGGTCTCCCGCGAGGCCTATCGGCGCGGCGTGGTCGGCCTCAATTACGGCAAGACGCCTGCGCCTTTCCTGCTGACCTTCGCCCTCGGCTATCTGCTCTCCCAGGCCGATGTCTCGCTCCATTGCCCCGTCACCATGACCGGGGCCGTCGCCTATGTCCTCTCGCGCCACGGCCCGGCGGCGGTCAGGGACCGCTATCTTCCGATGCTGACCCGCCGCGACGGCGAGGCGCTGACCGGCGGCACCTGGGCGACGGAGCTCCATGGCGGCAGCGATATCGGCGGGACCACGACCGTCGCCCGTCCCGTGGGCGACCACTGGCGCCTCAGCGGGCTCAAATGGTTCGCCAGCAATGCCAATGGCGGGCTGGCGCTCGCCACGGCGCGGCCGGAGGGCGCCGGCCCGGGCACCAAAGGCCTCGGCCTCTATCTCGTGCCGCTGACGCTTCCCGACGGCACGGCCAATGCGCTCCGCTTCCGCCGGCTCAAAGACAAGCTCGGCACGACGGGCATCCCCACGGCGGAGATCGATCTCCTCGATGCCTGGGCCGCCGAGGTGGCGCCGCCGCCCGAGGGCTTCCGGCTGATGATGGCCGCCCTCGAGTTCAGCCGCATCCACAACGCCATGGGCTCCGCAGGACTCCAGCGCCGCGCCTTCGCCGAGGCCCATGCCTATGCCGCGGAGCGCCGCGCCTTCGGCGAGGCAATCCTCCATTTCCCGATGATCCAGGAGCAGCTCGCTGTCATGCGGGCGAATCTCGCGGCCGGCCTCGGCTTGGCGCTGGAGGCCGCGCGCGCCTTCGACGCCGCCGACCAGGCACATGCGGCGGAGGACGATGCGCATCGCCTGTGGCTGCGCATCGCCACGGCGCTCGCCAAGTACCAGGCCGCCGAGGAGGCCAACCGCGCCTGCCGCGCCGCCATCGAGATCATCGGCGGCAATGGCTACACCTACGACCATGTCACTCCGCGCCTGCTGCGCGACGCCCAGGTGATGACCGTCTGGGAAGGCCCGGCCAACATCCAGGCCCTCGAGCTGCTGCGCCTCGTCATCGGCCGCCATCCCGGCGCCGCCGTCTTCAAGGCGCGCATCGAAGCGCTGCTCGGCGATCTGCCGCCGAAACTGGAGGAGATCGCGAGCTCCGTCCGGCAGGCCCTCGCCGACGCCGCGGCGATCGTCGTCCGCCTCGCGAGCGACGCCGCGTCAGCGCAGCGCCACGCGCTCCGGCTGCTCGGGCTGATGGCCGACATCCTCGCCGCCGCTTTGCTGCTGGAAGATGCCGCCCAAGAGCTGGCCGCCGGCGAGGACCGCAAGAGCCTCATCGCCCGCCTCTTCGTCGAGACGCATTTCACCGCCGCCCCGCGCGGCGCGCTGCCGGATCGCGACTGGCTCTATCGGCGATTCGGGGAGTTCGTGGGCTGACCGCTTAATCTCCTCGCCCCAAAGGGGGAGAGGGTCGGGGTGAGGG
>DATBBO010000471.1:0-10193 GCA_036270995.1 Dongiaceae bacterium
TCCTCGCCGTCCCGGATCCCCATCCAGGATTCGTGTGATTCCAGCGAGCACTATGGCATGATTCTAGTCCGATAGACGAGCTTTATTGTGTAAGTATCAGGTTCGAGCCCTGGACCTGATATCCCTTGAGTCGCCGCAGGAAGCTCATGCCCAGCAGCGACATGTCGCCTGGTTTTTCCAGCACCGAGGCGGCCACGTCGCTCATGTGGATCGGTCCGATATCGAGATTCGTCAAAACGACGGGCGCGCCCATGACCGTGCCGTTGGCGGTCACGTAGCTGCGGGTATAGGCGAGGGCGGCGGGATCGAAGCCCAGCCGGCGTGCGTCCGCCGGTGTCAGCATGACGTCGCTCGCCCCGGTGTCGAGGATGAAGCGGACCGGGACTCCGCCGACCGTTCCCTCGATATGGAACTGGCCGTCATCCGCCATGGTGAAGAGCATGGTGCCGCCAGCGGTGTTGTCCTGCCCGGAAACGGCTTGACCTCGCGCCGGGTCGAGCTCACCCAGTATACGATCGGAGATCTGCCGCATCTCGGCCCTGTAGCTGTAGCCCCCGACCAGCACCAGCCCGACGGCGACCCAGATGACGATCTGTCCAAAGACCTTGCTCAGGCTCGAGGCGGGCCTCGTCGAGATTCGTCCCAGGAGGCCGGCGAGCAGCAGCACGAGGAAGCCGCCCATATAGACGACGCGAACGTCCACGCCGCTCGAAAGGTCGCGGCCGAACCACCAATAGAGCAGCAGAACGAAAGCAGAGACGATGAGCCCGGCGAGGAGGAATCGGCTCCCTGCGCCGCGGCCCCACATGGTCAGGCGGGCGGCGAGGCCTGCGCCACGCCGATCATGGCATCGCGCGTCACCAGCTGGGCGAGTTCCTCTTCGGAAAGCGAATCCGTGTCGGCGGGTCGAACGGGCAGCACGAGGTAGCGGCAGTCGGCGGTGCTGTCGACGACGCGGAGCTCGACCCCCGGCGGCAGCACCGTGCCGAACTCCGCCAGGACCTTGCGCGGCTCCGAAACAGCGCGGCTGCGATAGGCCTTGGACTTGTACCAGGCAGGCGGCAGGCCGAGGAGGGTGCGGGGATAGCAGGAGCAGAGCGTGCAGACCACGACGTGATGCAGGCTGGGCGTGTTCTTGAGGGCGACGATCTTCACGCCGCGCGCATCGATCCCAAGCTCGCCCGCCGCGGCGTTGGCATCGGCCAGGAGCCTTGTCTCGAAGGCGGGATCGCGCCAAGCCCGAGCCACGATCCGAGCACCCAGCGCCGGCGTCTTCTGCTCCCATTCCTCGATCTTGCGCCGGATCTCTCCGGCATCGAGCACGCCCTTCTCGATCAGGAGAGCGCGGATAGCGGCCTCGCGGCCCTCCCAATCGCGCACCGGATGGTCCTTGCTTTCGGGATGGGGGCTCGCGGAATGATCGTGATCATGGGCCATGGGTTTTCTCCGCGCTTTCGAGCCAATGCTCGAAGATGTCAAGGACGAGGCTGTCGCCGCCGTCATAACCAGGCCAGAGATCGCTCTGGCGGAATCGCACCAGGTAGAGAGGAACCGGCGGCAGGCCATCGGCGCCATAAGCGCGCCGCTCCGGATTGGGAAAAACGCCCTGGAGGCCCTCGATCCAGCCCTGCCTGCCGCGCACATAGGCGGGGGTCCGCATATGGCCCTTCACGGGAATGTCACGCACCCGGACCGTCATGCCGGGCCCGAAGGCGGGTTCAGCCATGACGAGCCTGATCGCGGAGCCGGGTTTCGATCTCCTCCGCCGTCAGCACCCCCTTCTCGATCAGCAGCCGCTCGAGGGTGAGCAGCCAGCGCTCATAATAGTCGTGGCGTTCATAGACATCCGGCGGCAGGCTCTCGATGGTCCGACGCATCTCGTCGACATTGAAGACGCCATGGCCCATCAGGAGCACCATCAGCGCGTCGACGCGCCGCTCCGCCAGGCTCGGGTCATGCTCGTCGCGCTCGAGGGGTCCGGCCGGCAGGCCGCCCAGATCATGCATCGCTCTCATGCGGAGAATTCTATCCTGCTGGCCGCGGCTCGGCAAAGTCTGCTAGGAGAGCGGGCCTCCACCCTTCACGCGGATGAGATCGCCATGAGCCTGCTCGACCGGATCCGCGAGTGCCAGCGCTGGGAGCCGGCGCGCTATCGGCCGTTTCGCATCGAAGGGCAGGGCGTGGGCTGGATCACCGCCGATTTCGCCGAGCGGCTCCGCGGCTTCCCCGAGGTTTTCTGCGTGTCGGGCGAGGCGATCGATCTGGTACCCGCTCTCACCGGGTTCGAGCGAAGGAGCCGCGCGGTGGAGCAGGTCCTGCTGGCGCTGAAAGATGAGGGACTGACCAGGGGCTGGCGCAACGAGGCCTATCCCGTGGGCGTGGATTTTTATATGCCGCCTCTGATGCAGATCGAGCGGGCGGCGGTGCCGCTCTTCGGGGTGCGCGCCTATGGCGTGCATGTGAACGGCTTCGTCGGCCGGGGTGCCGATCTCAAGCTCTGGGTCGGAAAGCGCTCGCCCCACAAGCAGACCGCGCCTGGCAAGCTCGACCATCTGGTCGCCGGCGGCCAGCCCACGGGCATCAGCCTGATGGACAATGTGATCAAGGAATCCGCCGAGGAGGCCTCGGTCTCCGAGGCGATGGCGCGCCTGGCCCGTCCGGTCGGATTCATCAGCTACATCACCGAGCGCAGCGAAGGGCTGCGCAACGACATCTGTTTCGCCTACGACATCGAGTTGCCGGATTCCTTCGTTCCGCGGAACACCGATGGCGAGATCGAATCATTCGCCCTCTGGCCCATCGAGCAGGTGCGCGAGCGGATGGCGGAAACCGAGGACTTCAAGTTCAACGTCGCCTTGGTCAACATCGATTTCCTGGTCCGCCACGGGTATCTCTCGCCGGACGAGCCGGGCTATGTGGAGATCGTCGAGGGCCTGCGGCTCCCGGCGACCCGGGCGTAACGACCTCTCTTGCGCTGCTTCGGCGAAAAGCCGGAGGTGAGGCCTCCATCACGCATGGCCCGTCGCCTGCATCACATCCATGGAGCCGGAATAGATCATCTTCACCGCGACATAGAAGATGATCGCGAGCCCGACATACGAGACCCAGGGGAAGCGCTTCAGGAGCCCGGCGATCATGGCTGCGGCCGCGCCCATGAGGGCGACAGAGAGTACGAGGCCGACGAACAGCACCCAGGGATGCTCGAGCGAGATGCCTGCGACCGCCAGCACATTGTCGAGGGACATGGAGACATCGGCGATCACGATCTGGATCACCGCCTGGCGCACGGATTTGCGAGGTGCGCTGCAATTCGCCTCCGCGCCGCAAGCGGCGGCCTTGGCATGCATCTTCTCGGCCTTGATCTCGCGCCAGAGCTTCCAGGTGACCCAGAGCAGGAGAAGGCCCCCGGCCAGAGTGAGCCCGATGATCTGCAGCAGCCGGGTGGTCACCACCGCGAAGGCGACGCGCAGCACCGTGGCCGCCACGATGCCCGTCATGATGACCTTCGCGCGCTGGTGGCGCGGCAGCCCCGCCGCCACCAGACCGACGACTATGGCATTGTCGCCGGCCAGGACCAGGTCGACAACCACAACCTGGGCGAGCGCGCTCAGTTCCGAAAGCGTTATCAACACCGACGCATCACCACATCCCGCAGTCTCGGCGCCGAGCGGTAAAGGCCGCGCTCTCTACAACCGGGCGTAATCTCCCATGTTGGGAGGGATCGCCCGATCGGCAAGCGCCTAGAGCCTGATCGTCTCAAGCCCGTTCGGGTTGAGACGTGAATCAGGCTCTAAGCCTATAAATCAGGGCAAGATTCACGGGTCAGCTTGATTCAAGCTGACCCGATCTTGCTCTGGGAGGCTGTCTCAGCCATCCCGGCTGTCTGGAGCGGCCGGCGAATCCGGGAACCCCGCCATCGCCCGCAGGTCTTCGGCGCTGCAACCGGCGGCGCGCAGAGCGGCCAGGGTCATCGCCCCATCGCGCTTGGCCAGGCGCTCGCCCTTCTCGTTGACCAGAAGCCCGTGATGGCGCCAGCGCGGCACCGAGAGCCCCAGCAGCGCCTGGAGCAGGCGATGGATATGGGTCGCCGGCAGGAGATCCTCGCCCCGCGTCACCAGGGTGATGCCCTGTCGATGGTCGTCCAGGGTGACCGCGAGATGATAGCTCGCAGGCGCGTCGCGGCGGCCCAGGACCACATCGCCCAGAAGCCCGGGCTCGACCGCGAAAACCCCACGCGCCTCGTCCTCCCAGGCAAGCGGCCCCACGGCTGCACCTGCCTTGGCGGTGTCGAGGCGCAGCGCATAGGGCTCGCCTGCCGCCATGCGCCTGGTCCGGGCCGGCTCGCTCAGCGAGCGGCAGAGGCCGGGATAGAGCGATCCCTCGGGACCCTGGGGTGCGCCTGCGGCCGCGGCGATCTCGGCCTGGATCTCCTTGCGGCTGCAGAAGCAGGGATAGAGCAAGCCGCGGGAGGCAAGCGCTTCGAGTGCCGCGCGATAGTCGCCGATGTGATCCGACTGCCGACGGACCGGTGCCTCCCAGCTGAGCCCCAGCCAGGCGAGATCGGCGAAGATGGCCGCCTCGAATTCGGGGCGGCAGCGGCCGCGGTCGATATCCTCGATGCGCAGCAGGAAACGCCCGCCGGTTGCGCGCGCCTGCCGCTCGGCAAAAAGCGCCGCATAGGCGTGGCCCAGATGCAAGCGGCCTGTCGGGCTCGGGGCGAAGCGGGTGATATGCGGCGTGGCGGCAGGTGCTGTTGAAGCTTGCATCGGGAGGACGGCTCGGGAGATATGAGGTCATGACACTGGTTCAGCCGGCCATCGAGGGCAAGCGCCTTGCCGCCGCGCTCAAATTGCTCGCCCGGCAGGACAGCGACCTCGCCCGCGCGTTCGATGAGGTGGGCCCCCCGCCGCCGCGCTCGCGCCCGCCGGGCTTCGCCTCCCTCCTCGATATCGTCCTGGCGCAGCAGGTCTCCACCGCCTCTCATCGCGCCATCGCCGCGCGCCTGGGCGCTGCAGCGGGCGGCGCGATCACGCCGGCCGCGATCCTGGCGCTGGGCGAGGATGGCCTGCGCGGCGTCGGCTTCAGCCGGCAGAAGGCTCTCTATGCCCGTGGCCTCGCCGAGGCGGTGGGGGAGCGGCGCCTCGACCTCGAGGCGCTCGCTTTGCTGCCCGACGAGGCGGTTCTGGCAGAGCTCATGAAGCTGAAGGGCGTCGGGCTCTGGACGGCAGAGATCTATCTAATGTTCTGCATGCACCGGCCCGATGTGCTGCCGGCGGGCGATCTCGCGCTGCGTGCCGCCGCGGGCCTCGTCAAGCGCAAGAGAAAGCGCCCCGAGGAGGCGGCACTCCGCCGCATGGGCGAGGCCTGGCGGCCCTGGCGCAGCGTCGCCTCGCGCCTGCTCTGGCACTACTACGCCCGCAAGATCCTGGTCCCGAAAGCAGTCTGAGGAATCGATCCCCATGCGCAGCCCCTTCGAGCTCAATGGTCCCAGCCAGCCGCCGGCCTCCGGCGGCAAGCCGCGCCACCTCGTCGTCCTGCTGCACGGCTATGGCTCGGACGGCAACGACCTGATCGGGCTTGCGCCCCACTGGGCACGGATTCTGCCCGACAGCGAGTTCCTCTCGCCGCACGCCCCCTTCCCCTGCGAGATGGGCCCCTTCGGCCATCAGTGGTTCAGCTTCGCCGACCGCTCGCCCGAGACGATCCTGGCCGGGACCAGGGCCGCGGCCTCGATCCTCAATGCCTTCCTCGACGAGGCGCTGGCCGCGCGTGGCCTGGCGGATCGCGACCTCGCTCTGGTGGGCTTCTCCCAGGGCACGATGATGGCGCTTTATGTGGCGCTGCGCCGGGCCGAGGCGGTCGCCGCTGTGGTGGGCTATTCGGGTGCCCTGGTCGGTGCTGGCGATCTCGCCGACGAGATCCGCTCCCGCCCGCCGGTGCTCCTCGTCCATGGCGATGCCGATCCGGTGGTGCCGTATGAGGAGCTCGCCCGCGCGGCGACGGCCTTGAAGGCTGAAGGCCTCGACGTCACCACCGAGACGCGGCGCGGCATGCCCCACAGCATCGACGAGCGCGGGCTCCAACTCGGCGGGCAGTTCATCGCCCGCGCCTTCACGACGGCGGCGCCGGAGGTCAGGGTCAAGTGACAAACTAATGAAGATTGAAGCGGGCCTATCCCCCATATCTTGTGTTTTCCGGATCGACTCGCTAAATCTACGCCTGTGATCCTTGATGCGGAGCCACCCAAACGGATGAACGCATCGCCGGACAGTTGCGCAGCCCTGGTTCTCAACGCCGATTTCAGGCCGTTGAGCTACTTCCCGCTGTCCCTCTGGCCCTGGCAGGAATCGATCAAGGCGGTCTTCCTCGATCGGGTCAACATCGTCTCCCAATACGAGCGCATCGTGCGCAGCCCGAGCTTCGAGATGCGGTTGCCCAGTGTCATCGCGCTGAAAGAATTCGTGCCGCTGAACCGCCGGCCGGCCTTCACCCGGTTCAACGTCTTCCTCAGGGACAGCTTCACCTGCCAGTATTGCCGGCGCTGCTGCCCCACCCATGAGCTGACCTTCGATCACGTGGTGCCGCGCTCGCGCGGCGGGCGGACGACCTGGACCAATGTCGTCACCGCCTGTCAGAGCTGCAACCTGTTGAAGGGCAACCGCTTGCCCCATCAATCGGGCATGCATCCCAAGAGTAGACCCGCACAACCCACGACATTCGAGTTGCAGGAAAATGGGCGGGCTTTCCCGCCCAATTATTTACACCATAGCTGGCGCGATTTCCTTTACTGGGATACCGAGCTCGATCCGAGCTGATCAGGCGAGCTGGAGGACGATGCCTTCGCCCGGCCGCAGCTCGTCGATCTCGGCCAGCGGCCGCGCGGTCTCCGTGGAGAGGAGCAGTCGGCCCTTCTGCGGGATCCGGCAGGCCGAATCGGAGAAATTGAGAAGCACCAGCAGGCGATCTCCCTCGGCCTCGCGCAGGAAGCCCAGGCATCGGGGATCGGTGTCGATTCCGGAATAGCTCCCCAGCCTCAGGGCCGGCTGCTCCTTTCGGAGAGCGATCAGGCGGCGATAGAGCGAGAGCATCGAGCCCGGATCCCCGGCCTCCGCCTCCACATTGCAGGCCGCGAGATTCTCGCCGATCGGAAGCCAAGGCGATCCCGTGGTGAAGCCCGCCCGGGGTTCGGCGGACCAGCGCATCGGCGTGCGCCCGGGATCGCGGCCGAGGCCGAGCCCAGGCACGTTCTTCTCGAAGGGATCCTGGACCCGATCCGGCGGGATCGCGACGTTCTCCATGCCGATCTCATCGCCGTAATAGATCGTGGGCGTCCCGCGCAGGGTCAGGAGCAGCATTGCCGCCAGCCGGGCGAGCGACGGACCGAGCCGGCTTGCGACCCGCGGGCTGTCGTGATTGCCCAGCACCCAATTGGGCCAGGCGCCGGCCGGCAGCGCCGCCTCATAGGCGGCGATGAGCGGCTTCAGGCTCGCCGGTGTCCAGCTGCTCGCCTTGAGGAGGCTGAAATTGAAGGGAAGCTGGAGGCCCTGTCCGCCGACGCCATAATAGCGCATGAGCTGCGCCAGCGGCAGATGGATCTCGCCGATCAGCACCCGCTCGCCATAACCGTCAACGATGCGGCGCAGATCGGCGATCACCTTATGCACCTCGGGACGGTCGACCGTGTAGAGCCGCTCCAGCACCTGATGGGGCGCCATGCCCGGGCGAAAATTCGGATTCGCCGGATTGTCGCGGAAGAGCTCGTCCTTGATGACGTGATGCAGCGCATCGAGGCGAAAGCCGTCCACGCCGCGGTCGAGCCAGAAGTGAAGGACATCCTCCATGGCCGCCTTCAGCGCCGGATTGCGCCAGTTCAGGTCCGGCTGCTCCTTGAGATAGGAGTGGAGGTAGTACTGGCCGGTGCCGGGATCGAAAGTCCAGGCGGGCCCGCCGAATTCGCTCAGCCAATTGTTGGGCGGGCCGCCGTCGGGGCCGGGATCGCGCCAGATGTACCAGTCGCGCTTGCCGGCCCGGCGCGAGCTCCGCGCCTCCTGGAACCAGGGATGCCGATCGGAGCTGTGGTTCGGCACATAATCGAGAACGACCCTTATCCCGCGCCTGTGGGCCCCGGCCACGAGCGCGTCGAAATCCGCGAGGCTGCCGAAGAGAGGATCGATGCCTGTGAAGTCCGCGACGTCATAGCCGAAATCGGCCATGGGCGAGGGGTAGATGGGCGAGAGCCAGATGGCGTCGATGCCGAGCCAGGCGAGATAGTCCAGCCGCCGGACGATGCCGGCGAGATCGCCCACCCCATCGCCATTGCTGTCCTGAAAGGAGCGCGGATAGATCTGATAGATGACCGCGCTCTGCCACCAGACGGCGCGGCCCCGGTCCATCGCCGTCAGATACGCTCGGCGAGCCAGATGGCGAGGCGCGAACCCGCCTTGATGGCGCCGGCGAGGAGGGGATAGGCCACCGCCTCGGCCGCGCCATGGGCAAGCCCCGTGTCGCGATGCTCCAGCTCCTCGTTGCGGAAGCTCTCGATGGCGGCCTTGAGCTCGCCCTCGCTCTCCGGCAGGGCTGCACCCTGGCGCCGGTAATGCTCGTCGATCACCTCCTCGACCGCCACCGTGCAGGCCATGGCCGCCTTGGGGCCGAGGAGCGCCGTCGCCGCGCCGAGAACAAAGCCCGCTACATGCCAGAGGGGCTGCAGTGCCGTGGGCCGTACCCGCCTGTCGCCCAGCATCCGGTCGAAGGCCTCGAGATGGCGGCGCTCCTGCGCGGCCATATGCAGGACCGCATCGCGGTCCGGTCCAGGCGGCAGCACGGCAAGCTGGCCCTCATAGATGCGCCGGGCGCCATACTCACCCGCCTGGTCGACGCGGATGACGCGATCGATCAGCTGCTCGGGCGTGAGATCGCCAGGCAGGCGCCGTCGCGGTGCTGTGGATTCCGGCGCTTCAGCGCTCACCGTGCGCTCCGCAAAGCGAGGAAGAAGCCGACCATCCCCACCAGCGCCGCATAGATGAAGTCATAGCCCGCCATCGAGATGCCGAAGCCGGTCCAGGCGGGGCGGTCGCAAGGAATGACCGGCGTCGACATGAGCTGCTTCTCCAGATCCGCCACCGACTGATGGGTATCGAGATTGCCGCTGCAGGCCGCCAACCCCTGCCACCAATGCTGCTCGACGCCGACATGGAAGAGGGAGAGGCCGGCGACGACGAGGAAGCCGATGGCGGTGAGCGCGGCACCCCAGGGCTTGAGGCGCCGGGGCAGCGCCAAGGTGATCAAGCCGATGACGATCGTGCCGCCATAGCCCCAGCGCTGCCAGATGCAGAGCTCGCAAGGCTGAAGCCCGCCGAGATACTGGCTCGCAAACGCGACCAGCAGCGGGGCGATGGCGCCCAGCAGCAGCATCAGTGGGAGCGGGACGGGAGGCTGGGCCCTGCCGATGGAGGTTGGGGTCATGGTTCAAAGATAGCCGAGGAGGAGTAGGGCGCCCAGCAATAGAAGAAGGACGAGGGTCGCGAAGATGACAAGGTGGCTTGCGATGAATCGCCGCAGGGGCTCGCCATAGCGGGAGAGGAGCGCCGCCTCCAGGAAGAAGCGGCTGCCGCGCGAGGCGGTCGAGGCCAGGATGAAGATCAGCGGATCGAGGCCGGCGATTCCACTCGCGATCGCGATCACCTTGTAGGGGATGGGGGTAAAGCCCCCGGCGGCGATGATCAGCACGCCCCAGCGCGTATAAAGGCGCCGGAACTCATCCAGCAAGGGCTGGGCTCCATAGAAATCGACGATCGGCTGGCCGATGGCCTTGAACAGGAAATGGCCGATGGCGTAGCCCAGCAGCCCGCCGGCGATGGAGCCGATGGTTGCCACCAGCGCGATGAGCCAGGCCTGACGCGGCCGGGCGATCGCCATGGGGATGATCAGGATGTCCGGTGCCAGGGGGAAGACCGAGCTCTCGGCCACCGCCAGCAGAGCGAGCCAGGCGAGCGCGTGGGGGTGGGAGGAGAGGGCGATGATCCGGTCGTAGAGACGGCGCAGCATCCGGGCCTGGGCGATGGAGAGGCGCGATGGGATGCCAAACTGACCGGCGCTTCCGGCCGAGTCAATTCAGCCGCTTGACCTTCGGGGCCTTGGCGACTACGTTCTCCATGTCGTGGTGATTTGAGCCGACCGGCTTGCGGCCACGT
>DATBBO010000472.1:0-6176 GCA_036270995.1 Dongiaceae bacterium
TTGGCCGGCCCCCACCGGCCGCCGCCGTCGGCTCGCTCTCCCGCTTCACGCGGGAGAGGCGAAGACAGCGCCGGCTCAGCGGAAGGGAGCCCTACCCCTCATGGGGCCGCAGCAGTGCACGGGAGATGATGTGGCGCTGGATCTCCGAGGTGCCGTCCCAGATCCGCTCGACCCGGGCGTCGCGCCAGAGCCGTTCGATGGGCAGCTCCTCCATCAGCCCCATGCCGCCATAGATCTGCAGGGTCTGATCGGTGACGCGGGCCAGCATCTCGGTGGCGTAGAGCTTGGCCATGGCGAAGTCCTGATCCATCGCGCTGCCCTGATCCAGCTTCCAGGCCGCCATCAGCACCAGGAGCTCCGCCGCGGCGATCTCGGTCGCCATATCGGCGAGCTTGAAGCCGACGCCCTGGAAGCGCCCGATGGTCTGGCCGAACTGCTTGCGAGTCGCCGCCCATTGGGTGGCGAGCTCGAGGGCGCGCTGGGCCCGCCCGATGCATTGGGCGGCGACGGTCAGCCGCGTGGCGCCGAGCCATTCATTGGCGACCTCGAAGCCGCGATGCTCCTCACCGAGGATCTGGCGCTCATGGATGCGGCAGTCGGTGAAGACGAGCTCGCAATGATGATAGCCGCGATGGGAGACGCTGCGCGGCCCCATGCGGACCTCGAATCCGGGGATGCCCTTGTCCACCAGGAAAGAGGTGATCTTCTTCTTCGAGCCTCGTCTGGTCTCCTCTTCGCCGGAAGCGGCGAAGAGGATGGCGAAATCAGCGACATCGGCATAGCTGATGAAATGCTTGGTGCCGTTGAGAATGAAATGCTCGCCCTCGCGCACCGCCCGCGTCTTCATGGAGCGCAGATCCGAACCCGCTCCGGGCTCGGTCATGGCGAGGCACTCCACCCGCTCGCCGCGGATCGCCGGCAGGAGATAGCGCTCGATCTGCTCGCCCGTGCAGGCGCGCAGGATGTTGGAGGGCCGAGCGACGGCGTATTGAAGAGCGAAGGAGGTGCGCCCGAGCTCGCGCTCCATCAGCGCGACGCCGAGCGCGTCGAGCCCGCCGCCCCCCAGTTCTTCGGGCATATTGGCGGCGTAGAGGCCGGCGGCCTTGGCGCGCTCGCGGATCTGGGCGATCAGCTCGGGACGCACCCGGTCTTGCCGCTCCACCTCCGTCTCATAGGGCATCAGCTCCTTGTCGACGAAGGCGCGCACCGTATCGACCAGCATCCGCTGCACGTCGCTCAAGCCGAAATCCATGATTCCAACTCCCCGTTCGAAGGCGCCGTGTTCTAGGGCGACTGCTTACGGGGGTCAATGCCGGGCAGCGTCAGGAAAGCATCACCACGCCGATGAGGATGGTCGCCACGGTCAGCGGAGCTCCGACGGCGAAATAGTCCCAGAAACCGATCTCGATGTTCTGGCGCCGCGCCCGCTCCACCACGATCAAATTTGCGACCGAGCCCAGGATGGTGAAGTTACCCGCCAGCGTCGAGGCCATGGCCAGTATCAGCCAGGCCCGGTGGGGGTCGGCGAGGCCCAGGATGAAAGGCTTCAGCACGAGCACGGCCGGCACATTGCTGACCAGGTTCGACAGCACCGCCGCGGCCAGCGCCAGCACCGCGGGGTGGTCGAGCCGGAGGGCCTGGGCCTGGGCCAGCACCGCCGGTGTGAGGGCGGCGACCTCCATGCCCCGCACCACGATGAAGAGCCCGGCAAACAGCAGCAGCAGGGACCAGTCGATCTCGCGATAGACCCGTTCCGGCTTCAGCCGCCGCGTCAGCAGCAGCAGCGCGCCGGCCGTGATGGCGACCTTGGCCGGCGGCTGGCCGGCGAAGAAGAGCGCGACCGTCGCCAGCGCAATGCCAAGGGTCTTGAGCAGGAGCCACCCGTTCCATCGCACCCGGAGCGCCGGGGGCGCCAGCCATTCGGAAGTGAGGAATTCGCGCCGGTGGACCAGCAGGATCAGAAGAGTCGCAATGACGAGGCCGATGGCGGCGACGGGGGCGAGCGCGCCGGCGAAGGCCGCATAGGGGATCTGCGAGAAGCTGCCGATCATCACGTTCTGGGGATTGCCGGTGATCGTCGCCACGCTGCCGATGTTGGAGGCCATGGCCAGCGCGAGGAGATAGGGCAGCGGCCGCCGGCGCATGGCGAGAGTCGTCTCGGCCACCAGCGGCGTCAGCATCAGGCAGACAGTGTCGTTGACCAGGAACGCGGAGAGCAGGCCCGAGACCAGCACCACGCCCAGCAGCAGCAGGGCCGGGCGATGGGCATGACGGCCGATCCAGGCGGCCGCGAGCTGGAAGAAGCCCGCCAGGCGCAGATGGGCCACGATGATCATCATGCCCAGCAGCAGGACGATGGTATCGAAGTCGATGGCGCGATAGGCCTGATTGAGCGTCAGGCTTCCGCTCGCCACCATCAGGCTCGCCCCCAGTAGCGCGGCGCCGGTGCGGTCCAGCCTGAGACCCGGCGCCCGGCCGAGAGCGATCACCACATAGGTGGCGACAAAGATCACCGCGGGGATCAGCACGACGGGCCAATCACCCCGCGGCGATGTTCGAAGACGGATCCGGCGCGTGGATTATGTGCGGCTCTTCAGCAGATCGCGGATCTGGGTCAGAAGCTCGACCTCCGGCGTCGGCGGCGCGGGAGTGGCGGGTTCCGGCGGCTTCGTTCGCAGGAATTTGTTCACCTGCTTGATCAGGATGAAGACCGCCAGCGCCACGATCAGGAACCTGATTACCGCGTTGATGAACTGGCCATAGGCGATGACCACGGCTCCTGAATCCCGCGTGGCCTTCAGCGTCGCCTGGCTGGTGCCCTTGATCGTGATGAAGAAATCGGAGAAATCGATGCCGCCCAGCAGCAGGCCGATGGGCGGCATGATGATGTCGTTGACCAGCGAATTGACGATCGTGGTGAAGGCGGCGCCGATGATGATGCCGACGGCGAGATCGATGACGCTGCCGCGGGCGATGAACTCCTTGAATTCCTTCAGCATGGCTTCCCCTCTCGGGTCGTTGAGCCCCATCCCGAGCCGCCAGTCTTGACCCTGTCATGCCCCGGTGCAAGAGCCGGGGCCTCAGACGACCTTGCCGTCCGGACCGATGACGCCCTTGACCAGGACAAAGCAGCCATAGGGCCGGCGCTCGCCCATGGCGACGACGACGGCAAAGCCGCGCCTGGCTCGGGCATAGAAGGCATGGCGCTCGATCGATCCCATCGCCCAGTCCCGCTCGCCATTGGCGCGGGCGGCGCTGAGCAGCTCCTGCTGAACCGGCGGCACCTCCTGAGGTTTGCCCACCATTTCCATGCGCAGGATCGGCGCCTCGACGAAGCTGTCGAGGGGGAAGAGGGAGAAGATCGCGTTGGCGGCTTGGCCGATATCGGCGCCGGCGAGACGGATAGCCTGGCCGTAGACGGTCTCGGCGGCGACGGAATCGCTGGGGAAGTTGCAATCCGAAAGGACGAGCTCATCGCCATGGCCCATGGCCGCCATGACCTCGAGAAGCTCGGGGGTGAGGAGGGGATCGAGACCTTTCAGCATGGCGTCCTCTTTCTTCCTGAAGGGGCCATTCTGGCCATTGGCCGTGGCGCCGGCAATCGATACCACCGCGATGGACCCTTTCATTCTTCCCGGCTAGCCTCCGGGCCCATGTCGAGCGCCGTTCGGTCCTACTATGCGGCCACCGCCAATCCAGCGCCCGCGCGCCCGCCGCTCGCCGGTGAGGCGAGCGTGGATGCTTGCGTCATCGGCGGCGGCCTGACCGGGCTCTCGGCGGCGCTCCATCTCGCCGAGCGCGGCTACAAGACGCTGCTGCTGGAGGCGGAGCAGGTGGGCTGGGGCGCCTCGGGGCGCAATGGTGGCCAGATCAATACGGGCCTGCGCAAAGGGGCGAGCGAGCTCATCGCTCTTTTCGGCCGCGAGAAGGCGAGGGAGCTGTTCGCGATGTCGGAGGAGGCGAGGGCGCTGGTGCGCGCGCTCATCGCCCGCCATGCCATCGCCTGTGATCTGAAATCGGGCTCCCTCTATGTCGCCTATAAGAAGAGCGATCCGGCCTGGATGGCCGAGGAGGTCGGGCTCCTGCACAAGGAGTTCGGCCACCAGGCCGTGACACTCCTGAGCAAGCCCGAGCTGGAGGAGCGGCTGGGGAGCCGCCGCTATCACGGGGCCATCGCCGATGCGAGCGCGGCCCATCTCCATCCCCTCAACTACACGCTCGGCCTGGCCGCGGCGGCGGAGGGCGCCGGGGCGCGCATCTGCGAGCAGAGCCGCGCACTCGAGATCGCGCCGGGCATGGTGAGGACCGCGGCAGGCCAGGTGAAGACGCGCTTCATCATCCTCGGCTGCAACGCCTATCTCGGCGGGCTGGAGCCGCGCATTGCCGGCATGATCATGCCGATCTCGAATTACATTCTGGCGACAGAGCCTCTGAGCGAAGCGGGCGCGGCGGCGCTCATCCGCGACGATGTCGCGGTCTGCGATACGAAATTCGTGGTCGACTATTACCGCCTCTCCGCCGACCAGCGCCTCTTGTTCGGCGGCGGCGAGACCTATTCCTTTCGGCCGCCGCACGACATCGCGGGGTTCGTGCGGCCTCACATGCTGAAGGTATTTCCCCAGCTCGCCGGCACGCGCATCGACCATGCCTGGGGCGGGCAGCTCGCCATCACCATGGGCCGGCTGCCGCATTTCGGGCGCCTGCCGGGCGATATCTTCTTCGCCCAGGGCTATTCAGGCCAGGGCCTCGCCTTGACCTCGCTCGCGGGCAAGCTGATCGCCGAGGCGGTCGGCGGCAGCGCCGAGCGCTTCGACGTCTTTGCCCGCCTGCCTCACCGCCGCTTTCCCGGCGGCACGCTCCTGCGTCACCCGGCCCTCGTGCTCGGCATGCTGTGGTATGCCTTGCGCGACCGGCTCTGACTTTGCGGCCTCTTGTCGTTGCAACCTTCAGAAGTGGGGCGGGGCGCCAGCGAGGCCTTCGCCGTCTTCCGCATTTTCTTGCGGCTCGGCCTCACCTGCTTCGGCGGCCCGATCGCACATCTCGGATATTTTCGCGAAGAGTTTGTCCAGCGCAGGCGCTGGCTCGACGAGAAGACCTATGCCGATCTCCTGGCGCTCTGTCAGTTCTTGCCCGGGCCGGCGAGCAGCCAGATGGGCTTCGCCCTCGGGATATCGCGGAGCGGGCTCGCGGGAGGGTTGGCGGCCTGGCTCGGGTTCACTTTGCCCTCCGCGCTGGCGCTGTTCCTCTTCGCTCTTTTCTCCGGCTCCTTCTCGGGTCCCATCGCCGAGGGCATCATCCACGGCCTGAAAATCGTCGCCGTTGCCGTCGTGGCGCAGGCGGTCTGGGGCATGGCGCGCAGCCTCGCACCCGACAAGCCGCGGGCCGGCATCGCGCTCGCGGCCATGATCCTGGTGACGCTCGCCGCCGGCGCGCCGGGCCAGCTCGGCGCCATCGCGCTGGGTGCGATCGGCGGCGCGGTGCTCTGCCGCTCGGCGGTCGCGGGATCGGATGCGCGCTTGCCGATCCCGCTCGCGCGCGCTGCGGGCCTCATCGCCTCGGCGGCCTTCTTTCTTCTGCTGCTGGGATTGCCCCTGGCGGCTGCGCTGGTCCCGGGCTGGGGCCTCGGGCTGTTCGACGCCATCTATCGCTCCGGTGCGCTGGTCTTCGGCGGCGGTCATGTGGTGCTGCCGCTGCTGCAGGCCCAGCTCGTTGCACCGGGCTGGGTGAGCAGTGCGGATTTCCTTGCTGGCTATGGCGCGGCGCAGGCTGTGCCGGGACCGATTTCGCCATCGGCGCCTATCTCGGCGCCGTCGCCGCGCCGGCGCATCAGGCCCTTCTCGGCGCGCTTCTCGGGCTCTTCGGCATCTTCCTGCCGGGCATGCTGATCCTCGTCGCGACCCTGCCGTTCTGGGACCATCTGCGGCGATGGCCTGCGGCCCAGGCGATGATGGCGGGCGTCAATGCAGCGGTGGTCGGATTGCTGGGCGCAGCCCTCTATGGGCTCGTCTGGGTCAGCGCCGTTCGCGGCCCGCATGACTTCCTTCTCGCGGCCGGCTGCTTTCTACTTCTGATGGTATGGCGCTTGCCCGCCTGGTTCGTGGTCGTCATCGGCGCGGCCGGCGGGCTCCTCCTCGCACTTGTCTGATAACCCGCCAATAGAAACGCCCGCGTCCATG
>DATBBO010000473.1:0-4679 GCA_036270995.1 Dongiaceae bacterium
ACGCTGAAATCCAGCAAGCGATCGTAATTGCCGGGTGGACGGCCGATGAACATGTTCTCCAGCATCTGCTCGATCGTCCGCGGCGAGCGCGCGTAGCCGATGAAATAGGTGCCGAACTCCTTCTCGGCAACGCGGCCGAACGGCATGTTGTCGCGGAGGATCTTAACCTCGTTGCCGTTCTCGTCGGTGACGATGGTGAGCGCGTTGTGCGCGAAGCTCGGCTTGGCGGCATCGTCGAGCTCGATGTCCGAAAGCTTCCCGCGGCCGATGATGCGCTCCTGCGTCTCGGTGGAGAGCGCGTTCCAGCCGGCGAGATCGTGCAGGTATTTCTGCACGATCACATAGCTGCCGCCCGCGAACCCAGCATCCTCGTCGCCGATATAGGCGGCGTCGATCGCCGTCTGGGCCGTCGGGTTCTCCGTGCCGTCGACGAAGCCGAGGAGATCGCGGTCGTCGAAATAGCGGAAGCCATGCACTTCATCGACCGCCGTCACCGCCTCGCCGAGCTGCGCCATGATCTGGGTCGCCAGCTCGAAGCAGAGGTCCATGCGCTTGGCGCGGATGTGGAAGAGGAGATCGCCCGGCGTGGCGATCGCATGCCGCGCGCCGGCCCTGAATTCCCGAAAGGGGTGCAGCTCTTTCGGCCGCGGTTCACCGAACAGCCGATCCCAGGCCTCGGACCCTATTCCCAGGACGCAGGAGAGATTTCCCTCGATATCGCGGAAGCCAACGGCACGCAGCAGTCCCGGCAGGTCGGCGCAGAACGACCGAACCGCTGCTCGGCTCGCCTCGCCCGGGTTGATGGTCACGACCAGGAAGATCGCGGCTCGTGTCAGCGACTGGACGACCGCCTGTGAGGTGGGAGGCAAGCGGGGCTGTGCACCGGATTCGGTCAATGAATCTTTCTCCGTCGGGAGAGCCGCCCCAGAAGAACCCGCATATACTGCCGCTAACATTGTGGCATCCGGATGAAAATGACAACCAGCCGGCGGAAGGCGGCTCAGGACTGCCGCCGCACCATGATCAGGTCCTGGTCATGGGCGATGCCCGAGGCGCTGGCGAGGCCGTGGGCCCCGACCACGGCGAAGCCGTAGCTCTCGTAGAGCCGGCGGGCCTTGTCATTCTTTTCCCAGACATCGAGGTAGATGTCCCTTGCGTCCCGGAGCCTGGGATGGCCGAGAGCCGCATCCATCAGCTTGCGGCCGATGCCCCGGTTCTGGAACTGGGCCAGCACATAGATCCGGCGCAGCTCCTGATCCTCGGGCCCCGCGGCGGCGGCGGGAACACGCACCGGGCCGAACTGCACGAAGCCGATCAGCCGGCCCGCGGATTCGGCAAGAAGGAAGACATCCTCCGCCAAGGCCTGCTGGAAATGGCCGTCGGCGAGATTGCGCTCGAGATGGGCTGCCAGATCGCTCGGGCTGAAGCTGTGCCCGAAGGCATCGGCATAGGTCCGGCGCGCCAGCGCCGCGAGGGCGGCGAGGTCCCCGGTTTCGGCTCGCCGTATGGCCATGCGCTCCCGACCAGCGCCTCTCAGGCGGCGCTGCGCCAGAGGCCCTCGCGCATCAGCTCGTCGGTCACGGCGCGGATGCTGGTGCCCAGGATATCGACGATCTGGTCGATCTCGGTTTTGCTCACCGTCAGCGGCGGGGAGAGGATGATCATATGGCTCAGCGGGCGCACCAGAAGCCCGCGAGGCATGGCGTGGCGGATGATGCGATAACCGACCTCCCAATCGGCGGGCATCGGCTGCTTGGTCTTCTTGTCGGCGACGCATTCGACGCAAACCATCATATGGCTGCCGCGCACATCGCCGACGATGGGCAGATCGAGGAGGGTCTTCAGCCGCTCGACGAAATAGGGGCCGGTGCGGCGCACATGGTCGAGGATGTTCTCGCGCTCGATGATCTCCAGGCTCTTGAGGCCGGCGGCGCAGGCAACCGGATGGGCCGAATAGGTGAAGCCGTTGGTGAAATACTTGCCCTTGCCGTCGGGACCGGTGAGGCGCTCATAGAGCCGGTCGGAGACGAAGAAGGCGCCCAGCGGCACATAGCCCGAGGTCAGCCCCTTGGCCGAAGTGATGATGTCGGGGACGATATCGAAGACGGGCTCCGAGGCGAAGATCTCGCCGAGGCGCCCGAAGCCGGTCACCACCTCGTCGGAGATATAGAGCACATCGTATTTGCGGCAGACCTCCCAGGTCCGCCGGTGATAGCCCTTGGGCGGCACGATGACGCCGCCGGAGGCAAGGAGAGGCTCGGCGATGAAGCACGCGACCTTCTCGGGCCCGAGCTCCAGGATCTTGTTCTCGAGATCCGCGACCTTGAGGTTGCAGAACTCCGCCTCGCTCATGCCCTCGGGCCGACGATAGCTGTTGGGGGCGGGAAGGTGGTGGATGGTATCGGTGATGAAATCGAGATTGCCGCGGTCGCCCGGCTTGCCGGAGACCGAGGCCGAGAGATATGTCGAGCCGTGATAGGCGTATTCGCGGGTGATGATGTGCTTCTTCTGCGGCCGGCCGATGAAGTTGTTGTAGAACTGGACGAAGCGCAGCGCGGAATCCACCGCCGTCGAGCCGCCGGTGGCGAAGAAGACATGCTTCAGATCGCCCGGCGTATAGGCGGTGAGGCGCTTGCCGAACTCGATCGACTCCGGCGTGGAGATCAGACCGAAGGGCGAGAAATAGGGCATGCGGCGCACCTGATCGGCGATGGCCTGGGCCATCTCCTCGCGGCCGTAGCCGATATTGACGCACCACATCCCGCCGATGCCGTCGAGCATGCGGTGGCCCCGGCTGTCGTAGATATGCACGCCCTCCGCCGCGGCGACGATCAGGGGCTCGCGCGTCTTGGCGGTGCCGAGATCGATCCAGGGATGGATGATGTGGTCGCGGTCCTCCTGCCAGAGCGCTTCGGTGTCATAGGCGAAATTCGGGCGCATGCATCAGGCTCCGGTCGAGGGATGAGGGGGCGGGGTCGAATGAGATGGCGCTAGGCTAGCGGGGCGCTTGCGCCCCGGCAAGGGGCCGGGGCGCGCGAGCTCGGAGAGGCGCAAGGTGAGGAAGGCGATGCAAGCTTCGGCCGCCGCCTTCCGGTCGAAAGTCTTGGGATAGATCATGGCCTGGAGCCAATAGCCGTCCACCATGGCGGAGAGCGCGGCGGTGATGCGCTTCGCCTCGCGGCTGGAACCCGAGGATTCGCCGATCAGCCGGCGGATCTCTGCCTCGAGTGCCGCGATGTAACGCCGCTCGGCGCGAATGGCGGCGGCCCGGTAGCGGTCGCGCAGCTCGGCATCCGACCAGAAGGTGAACCAGACCGCGAGCCTGTCGCGGGTGAAGACGCGGCGGTCGAAATAGGTCTCGATCATCGTGGTGACTTGCGCCCAGGGATCCGCCGCGCAGGCCGCCAGGTTCTTCTGCCAAATCCGTTCGTATTCCTCGTTGAGATGGGCGAAGGTCGCCTGGAACAGGCGAGCCTTGGAATCGAAGTGGAAGTTCATCAGCCCGGTGGAGACCCGGGCGCGCTCCGCCACCCGGGCGACCGTGGTGCCCGCATAGCCATAGCGGGCGATGACGGCGATGGTTGCCTGGATCAGCTCCAGGCGCCGCTGATCACGGATCGGGGCGTTGCGAACCATGGCGGATCAGGAACCCCTGCTGAGGAGACGGTGCCTGGGGTGAAGGAACAGGCTCGCTACGCCCCTATTCGTCATGCCCGGGCTTGGCCGGGGCATCCACGACTTTCGTAACGCAAGCGTGCGGCTCGCGGCCATCATGCCTTCTTCCGCGGCGGGTCGAAGAACATGCGGTTGCGGGCCCAGCAACGGACCATGCTGCGTTCGATCTTCTTCTCCTTCGGGTACCAGATCTCGACCCACATCTGGCGGCCGGGTTCGGCGAAGCGCGGCGGCACCCGGGCAAAGGCGATGTTCTTCTTCAGGCTCGGCGACCAGAGGGCGGAGGTGGTGAGGCCGATCTCCGTCTTTGCTGCCCGATCGGCATAGAGGAAAGCGCCCGCCGCCGGCTTGCGGCCCTCGACCTCGATGCCGATCAGGATATGGCGCGAGCGGCCCTCGGCCTTCTCTCTCTGCAAAGCGCGCTTGCCCGCGAAATAGCCGGGTTTCTTGAGCGCCACTGCCCAGCCGATGCCGGCCTCGATGGGTGACTGGCGCTGGCTGGGGCGGAGCGCGTGGAGCGCCCCGATATAGTCGACATCCACCAGGATGAAGCCCGCCTCGATGCGCGCCATGTCGAGCGCGCGCGAGCCGATGGGCGCGATCTTATGGGCCTCGCCGATGCGGAAAAGGATCTCCCAGAGCCAGAGCGCATCCTGGGGCTCGACCCAGAGCTCATAGCCCAGATCGCCGGTGAAGCCGGCACGATCGATGCGCAGCCAATGGCCGTCGAGCTTCGTCTCCAGAATGCCGAAATGGGGCAGGGCCTCGATGCCCTGAACGCCCATCGCGGCGAGGATATCGCCGGAGGTCGGGCCCTGGAGGGCCAGCCCGCAGAAGCGCTCGCTCACCTCCTCGATCGCCACGTCGAAGCCGTAGGCGGCCTCGGTCAGCCAATGGAGCTGGTGCAGTGCTGCGTTCAGGAGGAAGTCGTTCTCTCCCAGGCGGAAGATCGTGCCCTCCTCGATCATGCGTCCGTCATCGTCGCACCAGGCGGTATAGGCGAC
>DATBBO010000474.1:0-5096 GCA_036270995.1 Dongiaceae bacterium
AAGCGGTGGCCGAGGCGGCGGTGGTGCCGAGCCCGGACGCCATCCGGTTCGCCGTGCCAAAGGCCTATTTGGTGCTGGCCACCGGCTGGGAGCCCTGTGCCGATACGGCGCGCGCCATCTATCTCCACATCCGCGAGCACATGTCGCCCTTCAAGCGGGTGCGGCGGCTGGAGTTCTCAGAGCTGCCCAAGACCATCTCCGGCAAGATCCGGCGGGTCGATCTGCGCCGGCGCGAGCAGGACCGCCACGGCGCGGGAACGTCGGGGCTGCGGGCGGAGAACGAGTTCTGGGCCGAAGATTTCCCCGAGCTGAAATAGCCGGGGCCCACGAGCATCATCTGAAAGGACGATCATGGCGAAGGCGATCAATATCCTGTTCCTGATGGCCGACCAGCTGTCACCCCATGCGCTGCCCTTCCACGGCCATCCTCTGGTCAAGGCGCCGCATCTGGAATCCATCGCCGCGCGCGGCACGGTCTTCGAGAACGCCTATACCAACAGCCCGATGTGCGTGCCGGCCCGCGCCGCGCTGATGACCGGCCAGCTTCCCTCGACCATCGGCGTCTATGACAGCGGCTCGGAGCTGCCGGCGGCCATTCCCACCCTGGGGCATTATCTCGGGCTGAAGGGCTATGACACCTGCCTCTCGGGCAAGTGCCATTTCATCGGCCCGGACCAGATGCACGGCTTCCATCGGCGCCTCACGACCGATATCTGTCCCTCGAACTTCGTCTGGAACGGCAATTGGGACGAACCGGACCGGATCCTCGACTGGTATCACACGCTGAAGAATGTGGTGGATGCCGGCATCGCGGAGCGCGCCGTGCAGCAGGACCATGACGAGGAGGCAGCGCAGCGCGCGATTCGCTGGCTCTATTACTGGGCCCGCAATCCCGAGAGGAAGCCCTTCTTCCTCTATGTCTCCTTCAGTCATCCCCACGATCCCTATGTGACGCCGCAGCGCTATTGGGACCTCTACAATCACGACGATATCGATATGCCGGCCGTGCCCCGCATCCCGCCGGAGAGGCGCGATCCCTATGGCGCCTGGCTCTACCGTCATTACGACCGGTCGGAATATGAGATTACCGAGGCGCATATCCGCGCCGCTCGTCATGCCTATTACGGCAATATCAGCCTGGTGGACGATCTGATCGGCACCCTGTTGGCGGCGATTCGCACCATCCGCGAGCTCGACAACACGGCGATCGTCTTGTGCGCCGATCACGGCGACATGCTGGGTGAGCGGGGGCTCTGGTACAAGATGGCGCCCTATGAACGCTCGACGCGAATCCCGATGATCGTCTCATCTCCCGATGCGAAAGGCGCGCGCCGGGTTTCCGCCAATGTCTCGCTGATCGATCTGCTGCCCACGGTGCTCGATCTCGCGGGCAAGGGCGGGGCGGCGGATCTCATCGAGCCGATCGATGGCGGCAGCCTGGCGCCCTTCCTCTCCGGCGGCGGCGAAGGCTGGCCGGACCTGGCGGCGAGCGAGCTCTTCTTCGAGGGTCTCGCCGAGCCTGCGCTCATGCTGCGCAAGGGCCGCTACAAATACGTCCATGTGAATCGCCAAACGACGCTCCTCTTCGACATCGAAAGCGATCCTCATGAGCGCGATGACCTGGCGCGCGATCCGCGTCACGCCGCGGTGCTGGCGGAGCTGCGGGCGCTGGTGGAAGGCCGCTGGGATTTTGACCGCCTGACCCGGGACATCCTGCTGAGTCAGCGGAGACGCAATCTGATCCAGCGGAGCGTTCTCGCGGGCCGCTATCCGGCCTGGGATTTCCAGCCCTTCGAGGATGCGACGCGGCTCTACTATCGCGGCGATGGCGGCGACTGGCATGCCGCGGAGCAGCGCGATTTCCTGCGCTTCGGCTGAGGGAAGCCTAGAAAAGACTGCGGCGATATTGCAGCGGGGTCAGCCCCGTCGCCTTGCGGAAGGTAGTGGCGAAGCTGCTCGACGCGCCGAACCCGCTCGCCATCGCCACCGCCGTGATCGACCGCTCGCGATCGGCCAGCAACGTCTTCGCGTGCTCCAGCCGCCGGTGAATGTGATAGCGATGCGGCGGCATGCCGAGAGAGCGGCGGAAGGCCCGGCAGAAATGGGTCGGGCTCAGGCGAACCAGCGAGGCGAGAAAATCCAGCCCGATCTCGCGCTCGAGGTTGGCCTCGATATAGTCGCAGGCGACCCGCTGCTGCCAGGCGGCGAGCCCGCCCCGATCGGCCGGCGGCGCCGCGGCCATTCCCTTGTTGGCATGGACGAGTTCGACGGCAAGAAGCGCGCCGAGAGATTCCGCATAGAGCCGCGGCGCCTGCCCAGGCGCCTCGATCAGGCCCATGAGCTTCCGCGCCGTGCCCCAGAGCGCCGGATCGTCGAAGAACAGCATGGGCGCGAAATCGATCTCGTCGAAGCGCAGCTCCGGATCGGCCGGCAGCCGAGCGGGATCGATGTAGAAATAGCCGGTGAGGGGTAGCACCCGCGGCACGAAGCTGCCCTTGAAGCGATGGCCTCGCGGGATCAGGGACATGGTCCGCCCGAGATCATGGCGCTTGGAGACCGGCATGCCATCGACCCGCGTTTCGCCCGCAGCCCTGACACCGCGCTCGACGAGTGTGAGGAGATGCACGGGGCCTTGGAACTCGTATTCGAAGGCTTCCGAGCCCGTGAACTGGGCGACCTCGCCGGCGAGGCCCTGCCATTCGGCGCGCCGGCGTCGGGCCGCCGACTGGGGGCGAACCGTGACGGACACGCTCGTCATATCAGTCCGGCTCGCTTCGGCCGGAAGTGTTGTCTCCATCTCCGCGGAGGAGATTTCGATCACGCGCGGGGTCGTTTCTTCCATTTCCGGCTCCTGGGCCCCAACCCATGAGCGCCACCGCTGTTGCTGCAGCGCAGTAGGAAGGGAACTAGGCCGAGAGAGGCGCCGGACAACGCAGTTTTCCACATAGCAGCCTCCCGATGTTGCATAGCAGCGAACCGGACATGGCCAGTGGCCAGCGTCCCGCATTTGCGGCAAAACCCTTGAAGTCCTCGCAAGACCAGGAAAACCGGAGTTCGACCGGCGGCCCACATCCCACTTGGCGCCGGGAGTTCCCTCGCCGCCATGAGTCTTTTTTCACAATGCGAGGCTTGAGATGATCAGCAGCAAGCAGTTTCTGCGGCCCCTTGTTTTGGCAGCAGTTTTAGGTGCGGTCTTCGCCGTTCTGCCTACCGCGGTGGATCACGGCGGGCTGTTCGGCGTCGGTGCGGCCTGGGCCGAAGGTCATTCGGGCAGTCATGGTGGCACGACCGATCATGACACGGCGCACGGCGCCCCGCGCAACGGATCGACGCAGGGTGGCGGCGCGAACGAGAGTGGCACGAGCGATGGTTCGCAGCGCAACGGCGGAACGGATGCCGCTCTCGCAGGCGGGAGCACCACGCATGACATCAGCCAGGGCGTCGATAACGACCGTGCCCGTGACCGGGTGGAGTGCGCCTGGTACGACTGCCACTGACATGGCGATCTGATGGCCGGCGCTGTCGATTCCGCCGTCGACATCGCTGGTCAAGCCGCCACAAGCGTTTCCACGAGCGATCCATGTCGACAAAGGCGCGTCGATCGCGCAAAAAAGGACATGGCTGTGGCGTTTTCGGGTGGGGAGGGGAAAGTCGATGGAGCGGGGTCACCATTCGAAGTTCGAGCAGATCATGGTGCTCGTCGGCCTCGTCAGTCCCGTCGCCACGATCCCCCAGGTGATCAAGGTCTTCGCGACCCATCGTGAGCATGCCGCCGGCCAGTCGTTGACCACCTGGAGCATCTACACGGCGATATCCATTCTCTGGGTCGTCTACGGTCTGCGCAGGCGCGAGGCGCCGCTCGTCATCGGCAATGCACTCGGCGTTATCATGTATGGACTGGTGGCTGCCGGGATCGTGATCCATGCCGGCCTCACCTTCTGACTCGACGGTAAGCGATATCTTTCGCATCGCATGTGCAACCTGGGGAGGAACGATTCCATGCGCCTGATTTCAACATCTCTCATTGTCGCCGGATTGCTCGCAGCGACCCCGCTCATGGCGCAGGCCCAGACGACGCCCCAGACCCAGGGCGACGTCACCTACATCTCCGGCGGCGTCGGCGATGAGTGGCAGCAGTCCATGGACGAGAAGCGGGCCGAGTACAATCTGCACCTCCTCTTCGCCCAGCAGGGCACCGGCGCCTATTTTGCCTATGTGCCGGTGAAGATCGCCGATGCCAGCGGCCGGATAGTGCTTAATGTCACCTCGCTAGGCCCCTTCCTCTACGCCCGGCTGAAGCCCGGGACCTACACCGTCACCGCGAGTCATCTCGGCCAACCGATCACGCGGACCGCCGAGGTGCCTGCGACCGGTGGCGTGGATGTCAACTTCTATTGGGTTGGCGGCAGCAACTATTAGAAAGAGTTTATTCTCTCTGCGGTCATTTCCGGCCGTTTGTTCCCGGAACCCTCCGCAATCTTCCACGTTACCTCCATGGCTTTTAATGGCCACTCCCGCAATTTCATGGAGGAGGAAGTCATGTCCAGGATTGCCACATCCTTTGCTGTCGCCGCGCTTCTGGCAGTCCAGGCAGCGCCGCTTGCCTATGCCCAGATGACGGGCGCACCGTTCCAGCCGCAGCCGCAGACCCAGGGCAATGTCACCTATGTCTCCGGAGGCATCGCCGATGACTGGCAGCAGGCGATGGAGTCGCAGAAAAGCCAGTACAATCTGCATCTCCTCTTCGCCGAGATCGGCACCGGTGCCTATTTCGCCAATCTGCCGGTTCAGATCACCGACGGCAGCGGGAATACGGTACTGAGCGCCGTCTCGCAGGGTCCGTTCTTCTATGCTCGCCTGCCGGCCGGCCGCTACACTGTGACCGCGAGCCACGCCGGGCAGGCGATCACCAGGACGGCCTATGTGCCGGCCGGTGGCTCGGTCGATCTCGACTATCGCTGGGCCGGTGGCGGCGCCACCTACTAGCGAGCCTACCTAGCATCTGATCCCGGACGGCCTCGAGACTGCCGGAGGCCCGGCGGGTCTAGAGCCGCGATCGCCGCCCCTATATGCTCGGTACGAAGTGCCGGGCATAT
>DATBBO010000475.1:0-1950 GCA_036270995.1 Dongiaceae bacterium
TGGTCGCTTGGGGGGCTGGGCTAGCGATTCAGGCGCACTGAGAGGTAAGAAGGCCTCACGGTTCCTTCGAGCAGGGCCACGGCGGGACAGCCCTGGGTCGAGCCCGGCTGCAACCTAGGCCAGAATCCGCAAGCTCCCTCAAAAATCCTTGCAAAGCCGCAGTGAATCGTAGATCGCCGCGTGGATGTTGCGGCTGGCGACGGCATCGCCCACCCGGAAGAGCTGGAAGCGGCCCTCGGGGTTGGTGCGGATCGCCTGGGGCCGGCCCTCGACCAGCGCCTTGAGATCCGTCTGGCCGCGATTGCTGGCCGCGGGCTTGAGGGCGAAATAGAGCTCGTCCACCGGCAGCGTCCCATGCTCGATGACGAGCTGG
Organism: Dongiaceae bacterium; assembly: GCA_036270995.1. Taxonomy (GTDB): domain Bacteria; phylum Pseudomonadota; class Alphaproteobacteria; order Dongiales; family Dongiaceae; genus DASXQK01. Next base: position 374 of record DATBBO010000475.1, read on the forward strand.
TCGATGACGCGCTCTTCCTCCTGGTCGGTGTATTCGTTCTTCAGCACCGCGACCAGCTTGTTGCCCTCGCGATAGACCTGGCTCACCTGGTGGTTCGGGGTGATCACCACGCCGGACTTGTAGAGCTCGCGCAGATGGATCGCCCAGTTGGGCGAGCCCAGCTCGGCGCCGAGCGCGGGATCGTAGGTGACCACCTCCACCAGGCTGCCGCGCTTGGCCAGGAACTCGGCGGTGGACGGACCCTGATGGCCACCCTGGGCGTCATAGACCAGGACGTTCTCCCCTGGCGCGACACGGCCGTTGAGGATGTCCCAGCTGGAGACGCCGAACTCGGGCCCGCCTTTGACCAGCGAGAGGTTGGGCCGCCCGCCGGTCGCCACGATCACGATATCCGGGCTCTCGGCCAGAACCGCGGCGGCGGTCGCCTCGCTTCCCAGGCGATAGTCGACGCCCAGCTTCTTCACCTGGCCGTCGAGCCAGCGCGACACGCCTGAGAGCGCCTCGCGCCAGCCGGCCTTGGCGGCGATGCGGATCTGGCCGCCGGCCTCGGCCTCCTTCTCGAACAGGACGACCCTGTGTCCGCGCTCGGCGGAGACCCGGGCCGCCTCCAGCCCGGCCGGGCCGGCGCCCGCCACGACCACCTTGCGTACCGGCCCCGTCGTCCGCGCGATGATATGGGGCATGGTCGCCTCGCGGCCGGTGGCGGGGTTCTGGATGCATAGCGCATCGCCGCCGAGCCAGACGCGGTCGAGGCAATAGCTGGCACCGACGCATTGGCGGATGTCGTCGATGCGGCCCTCCATCAGCTTGCGCACGATATAGGGATCGGAGATATGGCCCCGGGTCATGCCGAGCATGTCGCAATGGCCTTCGGCGACGGCCCGCGCGGCGGTCGAGAGATCCTTCACATTGTTGGCGTAGAAGACCGGCATCCCGGTCATCTGCCGTGCGGCGCTGGCGAGATAGAGGAACTGGGCCGGCGGGAAGGCCATGTTCGGCACGTTCACGGCAAGGGCGGCATGGGTGAAGACGGTGCCGCCCACGACATTGAGGAAGTCGAGATAGCCCGAGGCCGCGAAGCGCCGCAGGATCTCGAGACAGTCCTCCATGGAATTGCCGCCCTCCAGCAGATCGTCGCCGGTGATGCGGATGCCCAGCAGGAAATCCTCTCCCACCTGCGCCCGCGCCTTGGCCAGCATCTCCAGCGAGAAGCGCATCCGGTTCTCGAGGCTGCCGTCATATCGATCGGTGCGATGGTTGGTCGCCGGGCAGAGGAACTGGTCGTTGATATGGCCGGTGAAGACGAATTCGCAGCCGTCGAGATCGCCTTCGCGGCAGCGCCGCGCGGCCTGGGCGAAATCATCCTGCACCCTGGCGATGTCGAAATCCTCCATCTCCTTGGGGAAGGAGCGATGGGCGGGCTCGCGCAGGGGCGAGGGGGAGATAGTGGGCAGCCAGTTCTCCGAATCCCAGCGGGCACGCCGGCCCATATGGGTGAGCTGGCACATGAGCTTGGCGCCATGGCGATGGATGCGGGCCGAGAACTGCTTGAAGAACGGGATGATGGAATCATCGCC
>DATBBO010000476.1:0-4111 GCA_036270995.1 Dongiaceae bacterium
GCGTGGGGGCGAAGAGCCCGATGGGCTGATAGCCCCAGGAGGCATCAAGGGGATGCTCGCAGACCGGCAGCAGCTCGAGATGGGTGAACTCCATGTCGAGGGCATAGGGGATCAGGCGATCGGCGAGCTCGTCATAAGAGAGAAACCAGCCGTCCTCGCGGCGCTGCCAGGAGCCCAGATGCACCTCGTAGATCGCCATGGGCTGGCGGCGCGGATCGGTGCCCGCATGGACCGCCCGATGCGCCTCGTCGCCCCAAGTGAAGTTGTCTGTCCGCGTCACCACCGATGCGGTCGAAGGTCTGAGCTCGCTGCCGAAACCGAAAGGATCGGCCTTCAGCGGCTGCAGCCGCCCCTTCCGGTCGGCGATCTCGTATTTGTAGTTGGTGCCCTCGCCCACATCCGGCGCAAAGATTTCCCAGAGGCCGCTATCGACACGCTTGCGCATCTGGTGGCGGCGGCCATCCCAGCGGTTGAAGTCGCCCACGACCGAGACCCGGCTCGCATTCGGTGCCCAGAGGGCGAAATGCACTCCCTCGGCCCCTTCATGGGCCATGGGATGGGCGCCGAGGCGCTCATAGAGCGACCGGTGGGTTCCCTCGACCAGCAGATGGTCGTCCATCTGGCCCAACACCGGGCCGAAGGCATAGGGGTCGCGAAATTCCCAGCTGCCGCCGGCGTTCTCGGCCCGCAGCCGATAGGCGTCATGCGGCCCGCGCCCCTGGACCAGGATCTCGAAGAATCCATCGGGATGACGGCAGGCGAGGGGGCCGAGGGCCGTGCCATCCAGGTCTAGAAGCTCCACTCTCTCCGCACCCGGGGCGAAGCAGCGCACCGCCAGGCCGCTGCCGCGGACGACATGAGGCCCAAGGATTGCGAAAGGATCAGGATGGCGCGCCTCGACGATGGCGAGGATATCGGCCTCCGCTACCTGCCAGCCTGCGAGCTTCATTCCACCCCGGGCGACATTGCGATGCGATCCCATGTTGAGCGGGAGCCCGCGTTGACGATGGCCTGGACCCCAGTGGCGCCATCCTACAACGGGTCCCGCCGGCCGCCTGCCGGAAAAAGCGACGCGTGAACCTCGCTTCTCTCGCGCCTCAGGATCGGCAAAGAGGGCTCAGCCCTCCCGGCACCGCCTAGCGCAGATAGGCCTCGGCCGCATAGCGGCGCATCATGCGCTGGGTATTGAAATAGCAGGCGATCTTGCTGATGGACTGCTTCATCATCCAGATCCAGCGGGCACGGTCGTTGTAGTAGAGCGGCAGCACGATGGTTTCGAGCTTGCGATAGAGGTCCTGAGCGGTGGCCCGGGCCTGGCCGGGGCCGCCGTCCTGGCCGATGGACCAGCCGGTGACGCCCTCGATCGCCGCCTCGACCCACCAGCCGTCCAGCACGCTGAGATTGAGCACCCCATTGAGGGCGGCTTTCATTCCGCTGGTGCCCGAGGCCTCCAGCGGCGGCTCCGGCGTGTTGAGCCAGACATCGGCGCCGGAAACCAGGATCTTCGCCAAGTCCATGTTGTAGTTCGGCAGGAAGGCGATCCGGATGTGGTGCTTGAGCTCGCCGATGTGATCGTGGATGCGCCGGATCAGGGCCTTGCCCGCGCCGTCGCTCGGATGCGATTTGCCCGCCATCACGAGCTGGAAGGGGTGGCGCGCATTGATCTGCAGCAGCTCGTCCATATCGGTGAAGAGAAGGTCGGGACGCTTATAGGCAGTCATGCGCCGGGCGAAGCCGAGAATGGGAGCCGCGGGATCGAGCTGGACGCCGGTTTCACCCCTGACCAGGCGGACGAGATCGGCCTTGGCCGCTTGATGAGCGCTCCATACCTCGTCGTCGGGCAGCTGATCGAGGCGCACCATGGCCTCGGGCTCATGGGCCCAGGCCGGGAAGTGATGGGTGAACAGTTCGTGGAAGGATTCGTGGGCCCAGGTGGGAAGATGGACGCCGTTGGTGATGGCGCGAATCTTGTAGCCGGGGAACATCTTGGTTGTCGTCTCGGCATGGCGGCTGGCGACGCCGTTGACGAAGTCGCTGAGGTTCAAGGCGAGACGGGTCATGTTGAGGTAGTCGTCGCCCGAGATCACCTTCACCTGCGCGGTATCGATATAGCCCTGAAGCAGCTTCTCCATCATCGGGTAGGGGAAGCGGTCATGGCCGGCCTCCACCGGCGTGTGGGTGGTGAAGACGCAGCGCTCGCGCACCGGCTCCACATCGTAGCGCATCGTGTTGAGCCCCACCTGATCCGCCGGCCGCGGGTAGCGCCGCAGGAGATCGAGGGCCAGCAGCGCCGCATGGCCCTCGTTCATGTGATAGCGGCGGATGTCGAAGCCCAGCGCCTGGAGGATTCGCAGGCCCCCGATGCCGAGCACGATCTCCTGCTTCAGGCGATAGGTCTGGTCGCCGCCATAGAGGGTATCGGTGATGCGGCGGTCCTCGACGGCATTCTCGTGCAAATCCGTATCGAGCAGCAGCACCGGCACGTCGAGCCCCGGTCCGCTGGCCAGCACATAGAGCCACGGCCTGACCCAGACCTCGCGGCCCTCGATGAGCACCGCGACCTTGGCTCGGAGCGGCGTGGCGAAGGCTTCGGGGCTCCATGGATCGGGATGCTCGATTTGGTCGCCGCTGGCGGTGATTTCCTGGCGCAGATAGCCCTGGCGGCTGATCAGGGATACGAAGACGATGGGCAGCTCCAGATCCGCGCAGGACCGGGCGGTATCGCCGGCCAGCACCCCCAGCCCGCCGCTATAGGTGTGCATCTCGGCCCGGAGCGCGATCTCCATGGTGAAGTAAGCTATATCGGTCGAGCCCAGATAGGGTCCGATGGTGGTCGCGACGGCTTTGACCATGAAGTTCCCGAGGCGAGGTCGATTTGGGGGTCTTTGTTAGACCGGATCGGGCTACAAGCCAATGCTTGATTCGCTTCCCAGGGCCGGGACCGTGGCCCCGGGGCATTGCGAACCGGACTGTTCGGAACTCTGGCAATCCGAGCCCGGGATCGTCGCCCTTCGAATTGCCTGCTATACAACAGCATGGCCGGGCGTTGCCCCGCGGGCATTCCGGCCTCGATGAACTTCGACAGAGGGAGCGAGCACGCCATGACCCAGCTGGCGCGTGAGGGACATTACGACATCGAGGTGGACGGCGAGATCCGGGTGGTGCTCGACCCCGCTTTGGTGACGATGGGAGAGCCCTACCACGACAGCAAGTACGGGGTCTTCAATACGCTGAGCGAAGGCCGCCGCATGATGATGGGCGACGACCCGCGTCTGCCGAAAATGCCGCAGAAACCCGGTCTGCTGGATTTCTTCCGCTACCGGCTCGCCAAGACCGCCATCAACCACCTGCTCCAGAGCGCCGCTTTGGCGCGCCGGTCAGGTCACCCCGAGAAGATCGTGCTGGCCTGCCTGCTGCACGACATTGCGATCGGCGGGCTGATCCCGGGCGACCATGGCTACTGGGGGGCGCAGCTCATCGAACCCTATGTGGAGGAGGAGGTGAGCTGGGCGGTGCGCCACCACCAGGCGGTGCGCTTCTTCGCCGACGAGAGCGTGGGCTACGACTACCCCGCCGCCTATGAGTATTTCTTCGGCCCTGGCTACGTGCCGCCGCCCTATATTCACGAAGCTTACAAGGCGGCCCGCGCGCATCGCTGGTACATGTCTGCCCGGCTGATCACCCTGAACGATCTCTATGCCTTCGACCCGAATACCACCGTCGACATGGAGGAGTTCGAGGATGTGATCGGGCGGAACTTCCGGCAACCGGAGGAAGGGCTCGGCTTCGACGGCTCGCCGAGCGCGCATATGTGGCGCGCCATGATCTGGCCGCACAACGCCTTGTAGGGAAAGCCGCGCCTTACGTTCAGATCCGGGTCAGCTCCCGGTAGGTCTCCGGACGGCGATCCCGATAGAACTGCCAGGTGTTGCGGACCTCGCGAAGCACCGCCCAATCCATCTCGGCGACGAGAAGTTCGTCCTTGTCCTCGCTCGCCTTGGCCAGAATCTTGCCGCGTGGATCGACGAAATAGGCCGAACCGTAGAACCTTCCGATGTTCCAGGGAGCTTCGGTGCCGACGCGGTTGACGGCACCGATGAAGCAGCCATTG
>DATBBO010000477.1:0-1577 GCA_036270995.1 Dongiaceae bacterium
CGCATCGTCGCCGAATTCGCCGTCGAGCTGCCCCAGCCGCGCAACCGCCTGGCGCCGCGCTTCCGGGCCCTGGTCGACGACATCTATGCCCGCATGACCGAGCGGCCCCGGGAGCCGGCCAAGGCGCTGGCCCAGATCTCCTATCGCATGAGCCATGTCTCAGCCAATACGCTCGCCGGCCTGATGGAGACGCTCGCCTCGGACCCCTATCGCGGCAAGGCCGACCTGCCCCATATCGCGGGCTCCCTTCAGCTCGAGGTCGACGATCTCTGGCCCATTGTCGAGGGCCTGCAGCTATTGGGCTTCGCCGAGCTCGCCCAGGGCGACATCACGCTGACTGATGCCGGGCGGCAGTTCGTCGATTCCGACCTCGAGCACAGGAAGCGCCTCTTCGCCGACCTGCTGCGCCGCCATGTGCCGCTGGCCGCCCATATCCGCCGCGTGCTGGACGAGCGACCCGGCCACCATGCCCCGCGGGTGCGCTTCGAGGCCGAGCTCGAGGACCAGCAGAGCGAGGAGGATGCCCAGGAAACCCTGCAGACGGTGATCTCCTGGGGCCGCTTCGCCGAGCTCTTCTCCTATGACGACCAGGCCGAAGTCTTCAGCCTCGACGACCCGACCTGAGGGCGTCGCCAGAGGAAATCTGAGCGCAGTGGCATCCGGGAGCGCCCAAATGCCATACAGCCGCCCCATCCCTGTACCACGCAAGTGGTCTTCGGCATGGTGGGAGCCCGGTGCCCTACTGGCGGCGGTAGGGCGAAGCAACAAGCGCATTTCTTTCAGGCGCTTCTTCAATGATCCATCGCCTGAAATGCACTCGCGTCACGAGGCCTACATCGCGGCACTATTCGCGACCATCCTAAGACAGCACGAGAGGTGCCTGAGCTTGCGCATGGAGGCGGGGTCATTCCCCGACTTTCATCTTTGTACGGCGGAAGCTGCCGATCTGCCTTTCGAGGTAACGGAGGCAGATCGAGCTGGGCGCCGCCGTGGTCTGGAGTACAGGCACAGACGGCGCGTGATATCATATGACGCCGTAGAAGAGGAGGCAGAGGCGCAGCGGGTAATTCCGCTGAGGGTCAAGAATAAGGCCACAAAGCGATATTGCCCGCCTCCTCACCTTCTCGTTTATGTGAATCTATCGGCCTTTGAGCTGCGCGCCGAAACTGACCGCGATCTCTTAAATTCTCTGCAGCCTTGGGCATCCCGTTTTGGGTCCATTTGGCTGTTGTGGGGAGCGAATGCTACTCAACTAGCGCCAACGCTAGAGAGAATGTCGGCGCTGCGAGATCCCTTCACATGGCCAGATCCAGTTTTGCAATAGTAGGCGTGACCGGCACCACTCCTCTTCCGTCATTCCCGCGAAAGCGGGAATCCAGGGCCTAAGGCCTCGTCGCTTGCCCTGGATTCCCGCTTTCGCGGGAATGACGGCAATGGAAATTGTGCCGCTACTCCACCAGCGATTGTCCTGCCCCCCAAAGAGGCCCTGCGCGCCAGGAACTCCACCCGCATAATAGCTGTTGCCCCCGCCCCGGCGCGGGAGTTGAATTTCAGCCGCCTGTCCTCCCGTCACCCGA
>DATBBO010000478.1:0-8156 GCA_036270995.1 Dongiaceae bacterium
GAAGCGAAGCTGCCCCTCCTGGACTACGGCTTCCTGCGCTCCGATGCCTGCCAGGACACGATCTCTGTTTGGAAGGGGCAATATTTCCGCCGCGAGGACCATATCGACCGGTTCGAGCGCTCCTGCCAGCGGCTGCGCTTCACCTCGCCCTATAGCCGGGAGCAAATCCGCGAGATCCTCGACCGCTGCTGCGCCCTCACCGGCTTCGAGAACGCCTATCTGCAGATGATCATGACTCGCGGCTGCCCGCCGATCGGCCAGCGCGACATCCGCAAGGCGGTGAATCGCTTCCAGCTCTTCTGCTTGCGCTATGTCTGGATCGCCTCGCCCGAGGTCCAGGAGCGCGGCCTCAATGCCATGGTGAGCCAGGTCCGCCGCGTCCCGCCGCAATCGGTTGACCCGGAGGTCAAGCATTACCACTGGCTCGATTTCGACATGGCCCTCTTCAGCGCCTATGACCAGGGTTACGAGACCGTGCTGCTGACGGATTTCGACGGCAATGTCGCCGAGGGCCCGGGCTTCAACGTCTTCGCCGTCAAGGAGGGTGAGCTCCTGACACCCGAAGGCAACGTGCTGGACGGCATGACCCGGCGCACCGTCTTCGAGCTGGCGAGCGAGCTCAACCTCAAGGCGCGGCTGGCGAAGATCTCGCCCCAGGCTCTGCAGGAGGCGGATGAGGTGTTCTTCTCCAGCACCGCGGGCGGGATCATGCCCGTCTCCATGCTGGACAAGAAAGCCATCGGCGACGGCAGGCCGGGCCCGACGACGCTGCGCCTGCGCTCGCTCTACTGGTCGAAGCGCGAGGCCGGCTGGCACGGCATGCCGGTCAACTACGACATCGGGATGGCAGCGGCGAGGGCGAGCTGAAGCTCCCGCACAGCGGCGTGATCTCAGGTCTCCGCCGCCTCGCGCAGCATGTTGCGGGCGATGATGATCTGCTGGATCTGGCTCGTGCCTTCATAGATCCGGAACAGGCGGACATCGCGGTAGAAGCGCTCCACGGCGTAGTCCGCCACATAGCCGGCGCCGCCATGAATCTGCACCGCGCGGTCGGCGACACGCCCGACCATCTCGCTGGCGAAGAGCTTGCAGCAGGCGGCGAGCGTGGCGATGGCTTCGCCCTGCTCGGCGCGGGTCGCGGCATCGAGAACCATGCAGCGCGCGGCATAGGCCTCGGTCTGGCTGTCGGCCAGCATGGCCTGGACGAGCTGGAACTCGCCGATGGGCTGACCGAACTGGCGCCGCTCCATCGCATAGCGCAGGCTGTCGGCGATGAGGCGCTCGGCGGCGCCGACGCAGATCGCCGAGATATGGAGGCGCCCGCGGTCGAGAACCTTCATGGCGGTCTTGAAGCCGCGCCCCTCGACCCCGCCCAGCAGCGCCGTGGCCGGCACGCGGCAATCGGTGAAGATCACATCGGCGACCTGCGTCCCCTGCTGCCCCATCTTGCGATAGGGCCGGCCGATGGAGATGCCCGGCAGCCCCGCCTCCACCAGGAAGGCCGAGATGCCGCCCGATCCCGTCCCGGCAGGCTGGGTGCGGGCCATGACGGTGAAGAGGCCGGCGCGGGGAGAATTGGTGATGAAGCGCTTTGTGCCGTTCAGCACATAATGGTCGCCCTCGCGCCGGGCGCTGGTCTTCAGGCTCGCGGCGTCGGAGCCCGCCTCGGGCTCGGTCAGACAGAAGGAGCCGATGAGTTCCCCCGACGCCAGCCGCGGCAGATAGGCCTGCTTTTGCGCCTCGGTGCGGTCGATAACGATGCCGAGCGAGCCGATGCCGATATTGGTGCCGAAGAGCGAGCGAAAGGCGGGCGAGGTCCGGCCCAGCTCGAAGGCAGTGTGCATCTCGTCGACGAGGCCGAGGCCGAGCCCGCCATATTCCGGCGGGGTCGAGAGGCCGAAGAGGCCAAGCGCGCGCATCTCCTCGACCAGGCCGGGGGGAACCGCATCGGCCTCCGCCACGGCGCGCTCCTGCGGCATCAGCCGCTCGGTCACGAAACGGCGTACCGTCTCCACGAGTTGTCCGCGGCTCAGGCTGTCGAGCGACATCCTGCGGCTCTCATCGAAACACTCCCTGGCTTGCGCCTCGATCGACGATACAGCAGAGGCGCGAAGAATCAAATCTGCGGAATGCAGTTTCGCATGCTGAAATTGAAGCTGCCGACCGTCGCTTGGCGCTGTCGAAACAGCGCCCTAGGGAATCTCGGCGCCCGGCTTGCCCGCGCGCATGGCCGGCAGAGCGCGAGCGGTGATCCACTGCAGGAATCGGAAGTCGCTCATATAGGAGGCGAAGCGGAAGCCTGCCGCATACATGCGGGTCCCGAAGGCGACGGAGCCGACATGGATCCCCGGAATGACGCCGTGGCGCTTCGCCGCCGCCGGGACCTTCAATATGGCCTCCAGCACTTCCGGAAAGGCGGGGTCGAAGCCCGCCGCATAGCCCATGCTGACCGACAGATCCGATGGCCCCACATAGACCGCATCGAGGCCGGGCGTGGCCAGGATCTCCTCCAGATTCTCCATCGCCTGGCGGGTCTCGATCATGGCGAGAGTGAGGATAGTCTTGTTGGCCTGGGCCACGTAATCGGCGCCGCCATAGAGCGTGGCGCGCAGCGGCCCGACGCTGCGATAGCCCTGGGGCGCATAACGGCAGGCGCCGACGAAGGCCTCGGCCTCGGCGCGGCTGTTGACCATCGGGCAGATCACACCATAGGCCCCGGCATCGAGCAGCTTGCCGATGATCGCCGGATCGTTCCAGGGCACCCGGACGAGCGGCACGGTCTCGGTCGTCGAGATCGCCTGCAGCATGGTCACCGCGACCTGATAGTCGATGGCGCCGTGCTGGAGATCGACACAGAGGCTGTCCCAGCCGATATGGGCCATCAGCTCGGCCGATACCGGCGAGGGAATCGCGAGCCAGCCGTTCACCACATTGCCGCCCTCGGCCCAGATGCGCCGAATCCTGTTCTCACGCATGATCGTTCCCCGCTGTTATGCCGCCGCGGATTCGAGCCTCAGAGCGCTCGCCGATCAAGCAGAACTATTCCGTGCGTCAGAGCCCGCCGGCGCCGCCGGCCCAGGGAGGGCCGGAGACGGCCTGAAGCCGCTTGCCCTTGCGGGTTACGACCGAGATGCGGCCAAAGGCGTTGAGGCCGGGGTCATCCTCCTGAACCACGATCCGGTGGCCGAGCTTCGCCAGGCCTTCCCGCACATCCGCCGGGATGCGTGTATCGAGATAAGTCTCCTTGCCCTGGCAGTGGAGGCGCGGGCCGGCCACCGCCGCCGGCAGGCCGAGGCCGAAATCATGCCAATAAGTGAGCGCATGGAGAATGGCGGTGGTGATGCGGTAGCCGCCGGAGCCCGAGGCCGCGAAGACAGCCTGCCCATCCTTGACCGCGACGATCTCCGGCACGGCGAAGATAGGCATCTTGCCGGGCGCGATGGAATTGGGCCGACCAGGCCGCGGGTCGAAATTCCCCATGCCGTTGTTGAGGGTGACGCCGGTGCCGGCAGCGGTGATCTGCGCGCCGAAGCTGTGGGAGACGCTGGTCAGCAGCGTCGCCATATTGCCCTCGGCATCGGCGGCGGTCATCTGGCTGGTGCCGGAGATCCGCGGCGGCCAGGGATTGATGGAAACCGGCGTCCCGGTGAGCGCCGGGTTCGCATGGCCCGGATCGACAGCGGCCACGGGACGCGGCAGCACGCGATCGAGCCTGATCATCGCAGCGCGGCTGTCGCCCAGCGCCCGCCCGGAGAGCGCGGCCGCCATGGCGCCGTAGCCGGCATCGGGATCGCCGTAATGCGCGATATTGTCGACGAAGGCCGCCGCCATGGCCTCGGCCATGACATGGCGGAAGGCCAGGGAGTCGTGACCCATGGCCTTGAGGTCGAAGCGGTCCAGGATATTGAGGGCTTCATAGCCCACGGGATCGAGGCAGGTGATATAGGCAAGGTCGCGGTAGCGTTGGGGCGTCTCCTTCACCACCCGTGGGCGATAGGCGGCGAGATCGGCAGCGCTGAGAATGCCGCCACATGCCTTGAAGGTCTCGCCGATCGCCTCCGCCACCCGGCCGGTATAGAAGCCCGCTGCACCACGCTCGGCGATCAGCTCGAGCGTGTCCGCAAGATCGCTGGGGTCGAGGCGCTCCGCCGGCTCGACTTGGCCGCGGGGGCGCGGCAGCCGGCCCTCGGGGAAGAAGATGGCGGCGCTCGCCGGATCGGCGCGGAGGCTCTGCTCGTTCTCCGCAAGCTTCATATAGAGCGCCCAGCTTACCTCGAGCCCCGCCCGGGCGGCGGCGATAGCGGGCTCCAGCACCCTGTGCCATGGCAGCCGCCCGAGATGGCGCTGGGTCCAGTAAAGCCCGGCCACGGCCCCCGGTACCGCAGCGGCAAGAGGTCCGCGCTCGGCCTTGAGACCCTTGGTATAGGGCGTCTCGTAATATTTGAGGCCCTTGGCCTCGTCGATCTCGAACATGTCGGGCCGCGCGGCGCCCGGCGCCCGCAGGTAATGGTCGACGGCGATCAGCTCTCCCCGGCGAGCATCGAAGGCGGAGAGCCGGCCATAGCCGCCGACGCCGCACATGGCTGGCTCGACCACATAACCCATGAAGGCGGCGGCCACGAGGGCATCGAAGGCATTGCCGCCGGCGGCCAAGATGGCGAGCCCCGCTTCCACCTCCATGGGATGGCCTGCCGCGACGACCCCGCCGTCGGATTCGGCCTCGGTGCCGATATGCGCCTGGCTCATGCTTCGGGCGCCGCGATGGCGACCGAGAGGGTGATCTTCGCGGTGGCCCCCAGGGCATTGCAGATCGGGCAGTGCCGGCGCGCTTCCTCCGCCAAATCGCGCAGGCTCTGCTCCGGTGCCGCGGCATGGATGGTGACGCTGAGCGCACCCTCGGCGATGTGATGAGGTGTTTTCTCGTCCCAGGCGAGGCGGGTCCGGGCGCGAGTCTCGATGGCGACAAGATCGATCTTCCGCGCCCGGGCATGGGCGGTGATGGTCGAGGTGTAGCAATTGGCGAGCGCCGCGGCGAGGAGCTCCTCGGGGTTCGTGGCCTGGCCCGGCCCGCCGAGCTCGACCTGGGTCGCCGTCTGCGCCTTGAGCTTGCCGCTCTCCCCGCTCACCTCGCCGCCCCATCCCCGCCAGGAGACGGTCGCCGCCGCTTCGATCCGCCCCGCTCCGCTCTTGGACTCCGCCATGCCCCGCTCCTGGTTTACACCGAGATCGCCAGCTCCTCGCCGAAGATATAGTTGGTCGGGTGCAGCTTGAAGCCCTGCACGCGTCGATCGTAGAAGGTGAAGTTGGTGTGCCAGGCCGGCTGAATCAGCGGTCCGTCCTCCTGCATGATCTTCTCGAGCTGCGCCACCACCTCGCTTCGCTTCTTGGGATCGAGGATGCCTTCGGCCTTGGTCAGGAGGGCGTCGAACTCCGGATTGGAATAGCCGGATTCGTTCCAGGGCACACTGCTGCGATAGGCCAGCGCCAGCAGCATCACGCCGAGCGGCCGATGGGACCAGTTGGTGCAGCCCATCGGCACCTTCTCCCAGATGTCCCAATATTGCGCGCCGGGAACGACGTTGATCTTCACCCGGATCCCCGCCTCCTGCCATTGCTGAACCATGGCCTCCACGGCCTTCTGCTGCGCGTTGTTCTCCGCCGAGAAGGTGATGGTGCTGTCGATGCCATCGGGATAGCCGGCATCCGCCAGAAGCTTCTTCGCCGCGGCCACATCGCGGGTCATCGGCGGCAACTTGGCGTATTCGGGGTGGATCGGGCTCACGTGATGATGCTCGCCCACGGTGCCCAGATCGCCCAGCGAGATCTTCTGCACCTTCGCCGCATCGACGGCGAGGCGCATGGCCTTGCGCACCCGCGGATCGTCGAAGGGCTTCTCGCTGACCTTCACCCTGACGAGATCGGTCTCGGAGGTATCGACCTTGTACATGGTGCAGTGATCGAGCTTCTGCAGGACCGGCAGCATGTCAGGGGTCGAGGCCAGCATGCCTTCGACCTGATTCGCGGCCAATGCTGCGACCAGCATGCTGGGCGTGTCGCCGAGATCGACGAAAACGAGGCTGTCGAGATAGGGGCCGGTTCCCCAATAGTCGCTGCGGGCCTTCAGCACCGCCTTCTGGCCGACCATGTGCTCCACCAGATCGAAAGCGCCCGTGCCGTTGGAGCCGACACCGAACTTGCCGCCCTGCTCGGGATCAAGAATGGCGAAGGGGTAGTGGAAAAGATGTTCCGGCACGGCGAGCTGCGGCGCCTTGCAGTTGAGGCGCACGGTGTAGTCGTCGACCTTCTCGATGGCGTTGGCGTCCCAGATCTCGGTGACGTCCTTGCCGTTCTTCTTCTCCGTGTTGAGCATGTAGCCCGTCATCAGCCCGATGACCGAGGAGCCGACGGATTCGTCGAGCACATGCTTGAAGTTCCAGACCACGTCCTCCGCGGTGAAAACGCGTCCGCTATGCCATTTGACGCCCTTTCGGACATGCAGTGTCCAGGTCTTGAGATCGTCGCTCGCCTCCCAGCCCTCGAGGAGATAGGGGCGAGTGATGTTGTCGGTGCCGGTCTTGGTCAGATATTCCGCGACCTGGCGGAAGATATTCGCCGCCTCCAGCCAGTTGATGGCATGGGGCGAGGTGATGTCCTTGACCCGCTGGGCGATGCGGATCGTGCCGCCCTTGGGGAGCGCATCGGCGCGGGCCGGGGCGATGGCGGCCTCGCCGAAGAGCTTGCCGACGAAGCCATAGGCAGCACCCGCCGAGACCCCGAGCAGTGTGGCGGTGCGCAGGAACTCGCGGCGGTCGATCCGGCCCTCGGCCAGCTGCTGCTGCAGGACGGGGATATAGGAATGCTGCTTTCTGGACATGAAGACACTCCCTGTCGCAATTGGGCGGCATGCCCTGGTTTCGCTCATGCTAGCAAAGTCAAGGCCCCCGCCTTGCCTTGCGGGGACTCCTCCTATCGCGCCCTACCAGGCCGAGTAGCCGCCATCCACCAGCAGGTCAGCGCCGGTCATGAAGCTACTATCCTCGCTCAGCAGGAAGGCGGCGGCCGCGGCGATCTCCTCCGGCCGGCCGATGCGCCCGATGGGGTGCTTCGGCGCCAGCGCCTGATTTGCCGCCTCGAGGCTGCCACGGCTGGCGATCAGGCGATGCGTCCAGACGGCGCCGGGGGAGAGGGTATTGACGCGGATATGCTCGCCGGCGTGGTCGAGGGCCATGACCTTGGCGAGGTTCACCAGCCCGGCCTTGGCGGTGCAATAGGCGGCACTCCCGGCGACGGCGACGCGGCCGAACTGGGAGGCGACATGGACAATGCTGCCGCCGCCCGCAGCGGCGATCGCGGGGACCGCGAACTTGCTCATGAGGAAGGCGCCGGTCAGGCTGACGGCTATCTCGCGATTCCAATCGGCGAGCGCCAGCGTCGCGACAGTGCCGGAATTCGACGGGGCGGCGGCATTGTTCACGAGGCCATGGAGAGTGCCGAAGGTGGAGAGGGTCTCCCGCACCGCCGCTTCCGCCGAGCCGGGGTCGGTCACATCACCTTGGAGACCGAGGGCCCGCTCGCCCATCGCCCCTGCGACAGCCTTCGCCTCCTCCCCGACCAGGTCGAGACAGGCAACGCGCCCTTCTTCGGCCACGATGCGCTCGGCGATGGCACGGCCGATTCCCTTGCCGGCGCCGGTCACGAGGATGACGCGCCCCTCAAGCCGAGCCTGCCCCGCGGTGTTCACGGCCGCGGCGGCTCGGGCAGATCGCAGGCGAGATAGCGGCCGCGCCCCGCCTCGCCTTTGACCTCGCCATCCTGCCAGACCGTCTCGCCGCGGGAGATCGTTCGCACCGGAAAACCCTTGAGGGCCATGCCCTCATAGGGGGTGTAGTCACAATTGTCGTGCAGCAGCCCATGCCGCACGACCCATTCTCGCCCCATGTCCCACAGCACCAGATCGGCATCGGCACCGATGGCGATGCTGCCTTTGCGCGGGTAGAGGCCGTAGATCCGCGCCGCATTCGTGGCGGTGAGCGCCACGAACTGCGGCAGATCGATCCGCCCCTTGCCGACCCCCTCGGACATGAGCAGCGGCATGCGCAGCTCGATCCCGGGCACGCCAAGCGCCACGGAGGTGAAAGGCGCCGAGGGCCCGCCTT
>DATBBO010000479.1:0-3491 GCA_036270995.1 Dongiaceae bacterium
CACTGCCCTACCGTACTCTGCGAGCATGCCGCCAAGACATGGGGAGCGCCGCCATGGTTCGAAACCACCAGCCAGGCCAATCCCTTTTCCGGTCGGTCCTGCCCGAGGAGATCGAGTGGAAGGCGTTCGCCGCCTTCCCGCCTTCGGCCCGTCTCGCCGTCATTGTCGGCGACCCCTCGCAGCCGGGTCCCTATACGATCCGGGTCAAGCTGCCCTCCGGCATGAAGCTGATGCCGCATCGCCATCCCGAGGACCGGGTCTATACCGTCATCTCGGGCGTTTTCTATATCGGGGTCGGCGATCGGTTCGAGCCAGAGAAGCTGAAAGCGCACCCGCCCGGCAGCGTGGTCGTCCTGCCGGGCGATACCTGGCATTTCCACTGGGCCAAATCCGGCGAGTACGTCACGCAAGTCACGGGGATCGGCCCGCTTGGTCTCGAATATCTCGATGCAGAGGACGACCCGCGGAAAGAGGGCTCGCCACCGGGCGTGAAGTGAGGCGCTCCGCCTCATCGCCCCTCCCAGGCCCGGCCGGTTTGCCTGGCCGGGCATCCGGCCCGTTCTAGTGACTTCGAATGAGCGGGGTGAATCTCACCTGAAGCACCATCTTGGTCTCGATCTGGTCGTCATGTCCCTTGGTTAGCAAGCACAGATGCTGCTCGTCGTGCTGCCCCACAGGGATGACCATCCTGCCCCCCGGCTTCAGCTGGCCAACCAGCATCGCAGGAATTGTCTCCGGCGCCGCCGCGACAATGATCTTGTCGTAGGGCGCATGCTCCGGCCATCCGCGAGAGCCGTCGCCGACCTTGAATTCAATATGCTCATAGCCGAGCCCATGCAGCCGCTTACGCGCCTCTTGTGCCAATTCGTCGATGATCTCCATCGTGTAAACGCGGCCGGCCAGCTTGGAGAGAATTGCGGCCTGATAGCCGAGTCCGGTGCCGATCTCCAGAACAGCATCCCCTTCGTCGAGCTCGAGCAATTCGGTCATGAGCGCCACGATGAAGGGCTGGGAAATCGTTTTGCCGAATCCAATCGGGAGCGGGACATTGAAGTAGGCCAGCTCGCGGAGCTCCGCCGGCACGAAGTCATGCCGAGGAACGGTTGCCATCGTCGTCATGACGCGATCGTCAAATCGGTCCCTGCCGATCAGAGGCGAGACGAGCCGCGCCTCCACGGCAATGGTGTCGACCATTTCGGCGCGGAGCGCGGCAAAGTCGAACTCTTCGCTGCTCGGCATTCTGTCAACCAAATGCGTTCTTGGCGGCGCGCCAGGGGATCGCGGTTCGGAGCTTGCCTATTCTACCACATCTGGCGATCCAGGGCGGGTCCGGCGCGCAGCCGGTGCGAAATGAGACGCCCCGCCCTATCGCTTTGGTCTAGAGTCTCCCGATGCTTCCCACCATCTTCCAGACCCGCGGCCCTCAGATATTCCCCGAGCTCAGCCCGGCGGAGCTGGATCGCCTCCGGCGCTTCGGCACGCTGCGCCGCTACGAAGCGGGCGAGTATCTGATCAAGGCCGGAGAGCGAGGCCCCGGGATCTTCGCCATCCTGAGCGGGGTGGTAGCGGTGAACCGGCGCGAAGCTCTGGGCGCGGCAATGCCCATCATCGATCACGGGCCGGGACATTTCCTGGGCGAGCTCGCCCAGCTCTCCGGCCGCCCCGCCTTGGTGGATGGCGTGGCCAAGGGCGAGGTCGAGGCGGTGGTGATCCCGCCGGAGAAGCTGCGCGCCGTGCTGGTGGCCGAGGCGGAGCTGGGCGAACGCCTCATGCGCGCCCTGATCCTCAGACGCATGGCCCTGCTCGAGGTCGGCGCCGGCGGACCCGTCATCATTGGCCATGCCGAGGATGGCGATGTCCTGCGGCTGGAAAGCTTCCTGCGGCGCAACGGCCATCCCAGCCAATCACTGGACCCGGCGGTGGAGGAAGGGGCGCGCGACCTCGTCGAACGCTTCCATCTCACCGAGGGCCAGCTCCCGATCGTCCTCTGCCCGAATGGCGAGCTGCTGCGCCGGCCGACGGAGAACGAGCTCGCCCGCTGCATCGGCCTCGTTGCCCGCATCGATCCCGAGAAGGTCTATGACGTGGCCATCGTCGGGGCCGGGCCCGCGGGGCTGGCCGCCGCGGTCTATGGCGCTTCGGAAGGGCTCTCGGTGCTGGTATTGGACAGCCGCGCCTTCGGTGGCCAGGCCGGCGCCTCGCAGCGGATCGAGAACTATCTGGGATTTCCGACCGGCATCACGGGCATCGCGCTCATGGCGCGCGCCCACAACCAGGCCCAGAAGTTCGGTGCCGAGATCGCCATCCCGGATGAGGTGGCGACCATGACCGACGCGCCGGCGGGGGGGCCTGCCCGCTTCCGGCTCGCCATCGGCGACGAGGTCGCCTCGGCCAGGACCGTGGTCATCGCCAGCGGCGCCAAATACCGGCGCCTCGAGCTCGCCAATCTCGACGAGTTCGAGGGCGGCAGCGTGCATTACTGGGCTTCGCCCCTGGAGGCGAAGCTTTGCGCCGATCAGGAAGTGGGGCTGGTGGGCGCGGGCAACTCCGCGGGCCAGGGCGCGGTCTTCCTCGCCTCGCGGGTGCACAAGGTCACCATGATCGTGCGCGGCCCCGGTCTCGGCGCGACCATGTCGCGCTATCTGGTCGACCGGATCGCCGCTCAGCCCAATATCGAGGTCGTGACCAAGTCCGAGGTCATCCGCCTGGAGGGGAAGGACCGCCAGCTCGACGCGGTCACCTGGCGCAATTCCAGCACCGGCGAGGAGACCCACCGGCCGATGCGCCATCTCTTCCTCTTCATCGGCGCCTCTCCCAACACCGACTGGCTCTCCCAGTGCAATGTGAAGCTCGACGACAAGGGCTTCGTTAGGACGGGCGAGGATCTGTCGAAGGATTGCGCCGCTCTCGAGACCAGCCGCCGAGGTGTCTTCGCCATCGGCGATGTCCGCGCCGGCTCGGTCAAGCGCGTGGCGGCCGCCGTCGGCGAAGGCGCCCAGGTCGTGGCCGCGATCCACGCCTTTCTGGCAAACCACCGTTAGACGACCTCGACAGAGCCGAGGGGATGAGCGCGGCAATTCTTGTGCGGTAGCGTCGGGGGCGGGCTGCCCGGCCATTGCCCGCCCCCGACTCAACCAATACTGTTGGCCGCGCCAACAACAAGAATCCCTAAAACCCGGAGGAACCATGTCCACGAAGTTTATCGCGCTGCTCGCGGCGGTTGCCGCGGGCCTGATCTCGCTTGCCGCCGCCGCGGACGAGCTTTCCATGAAGGGAACATGGACGGGCCATCGCGAGCGCATCGCGGAGCAGGAAGGCTATCGAAACGGCACGGCGACGCTGGTCGTCACCGAGCAGCAGGGGCTGACTTTCAAGGGCACGATGCACTGGTCGACCACGGCCGGCGACATGCATGACGATCTCGCCGGCGCCTTCACGCCCGGCGGCAAGCTCATGATGGGCTCCGATGCGGAGGGGACCTATACCTTCAA
>DATBBO010000480.1:0-3298 GCA_036270995.1 Dongiaceae bacterium
CGGCCTGTTCTCGAAGTTCTTCAATGTCGATCTCCAGCCGATGCTGGAGCTGGTGCGCGACACGGTCGGGCGCCATGACGCCTTCGGGCTTGCCTGCGCGGCCAAGTTCTACGAGGACCAGGGCTATCCGGGTCACGCCAACTGCTCGGACAATTTCAGCAAGGCGCTCGCCCCCTACGGCGTCGCCGGTCAGCGCGGCTGGCCCTGCATCAACCTGTTCTACAACACGGGCATCGGAGCGGCGAACGCGATCTTCCTCGACGATCCCTGGTCACGGCCGGGGGACTATGTGCTGTTCCGCGCCATGACCGATCTGGTCTGCGCCTCGACCGCCTGCCCCGACGATATCGACGCGACCAATGCCTGGAACCCCACTGATATCCACGTCCGGGTCTACCCGGCGTCCCATGAATTTTCGCGAGCGATCGCTTACCGCATGACACCCGATTCCGACGCCAAGCTGACCCGCGAGACGCCCTTCCATCCCAGGACCTCGGCGCTTACCCGCAATTTCACCGAATATCGCGGCTACTGGCTGCCGACCAGGTTCAACAATCACGGCGCCGTGGACGAGTACTACGCCTGCCGCGAGGGGGTGGTGGCGACGGACCTCTCGCCCTTGCGCAAGTTCGAGGTGCTGGGGCCCGATGCCGAGACGCTGATGCAGATCGCCTGCACCCGCAACATGCGCCGGCTGGCGGAAGGGCAGGCGGCCTATACCGCGCTTTGCTACGAAAGCGGCGGCATGCTCGATGATGCCGTCGCCTTCCGCATGGGCGCCGACCGCTACCGCCTGGTCAGCGGCGACGAGTTCACCGGGAAATGGCTGCGCGACCAGGCGGCTGCCCGCGGCCTCAAGGCCTGGGTCAAATCATCGACCGACCAGCTCTGCAATATCGCTGTCCAGGGGCCCAAAAGCCGCGACCTGCTGAAGGGCATCGTCTGGACGCCGCCTGCACGGGCGAGCCTGACGGAGATCCAGTGGTTCCATTTCACCATCGGGCGCATCGGCGACCATAACGGCATTCCGGTCGTGGTCTCGCGCACCGGCTATACGGGGGAGCTCGGCTACGAGATCTTCTGTCACCCCAAGGATGCCGCCGCGGTCTGGGATGCGGTCTTCGAGGCGGGCCAGCCCCATGGCCTGGTGCCGCTGGGACTCGAAGCCCTCGACATGCTCCGGATCGAAGCCGGGCTCATCTTCGCGGGCTATGAGTTCAGCGACCAGACCGATCCCTTCGAGGCCGGCATCGGCTTCACCGTCGCCCTCAAGGGCAATGAGGAGTTCATCGGCCGCGAGGCGGTCCTGCGCCGCAAGGCGCATCCCCGCTACCAGCTCGTCGGGCTGGAGCTGAACGGCAATGAGACGGCGGGGAAGGGGGACTGCGTCCATGTCGGCCGCGCCCAGGTGGGCACCGTCACCAGCGGCACCCGTTCGCCGATCCTGAAGAAGAACATCGCGCTCTGCCGCATGGACGTCGCCTATGCCGGGCTCGGCACCGAGGTCGAAATCGGCAAGCTCGACGGCCATCAGAAGCGCATCCCCGCGGTGGTGGTGCGCTTCCCCTTCTACGATCCGGAGAAGCTGAAGCCGCGCTCTTAGCGCATCGTCACATGAAATCGCGCGGAATGGAGCGATCCCATTCGCGATGACAGACTTCGCTCGCCCCTTCGCGGGCGCGGAGGCTGCCCTCGAGCCGGAAGGCATTGCGCGTGCATGAGAGCCGCATCGAGGTTTCGATGCGGACCTGCCATGCGCCCCTCGACATCGTCAGGGTTCGTCCCAGCTCGACCACGGCACTGAGGGGGTCGTCCTCCTCGAGGTGAAAATGGGACTCAACCTTGGTACCCAATTCCAGGTCGAGGCGGTCGATGCGCTCGATCCGCATATCGCCACGACGGATCATGGTCGGCTTCTCGGGCGGCCCCGATTCCGGTCCGGGCAGGGTTGGCAGCTTTCCATCCAAGGCCGAAGGCGGCCGCAGCGGCAGATCGAGACTGCCTTCGAAGATCTGCAGCGTCGCCTTTTCGGGGCTGGGCCAGATGATCGGCCAATAGGCGGAGGAGAGCGCGAGCCTGACTTTGTGGCCGGCCGGGAAGACCGAGCCCGCATCGTTGAGCTTGATGCTGACGCGGTAACGCTTTCCCGTCACCAGGAGCGCGGGTTTCTCGTGGCTGTCGCGATGGGCGAGGTTGAGCACGCCATAGCTGACACGCAGCGATTCACCGGAGGGATGGACATCGCATAGCCGCACCACGAGATTCGCAATCGGCCGGTCGGAGGCGATGTCGAGGGTCACGACCGCTGCCCCGAGGATCTCGATCGGGGAGCCGAGCGGCGCCGTCTCGAATACGAGCGAGCGCGCGTCGTCTTCCTGCTGGTCGCCTGCCTGATCATGCCAGAGGCCGAACGGGACCCAGTTGCCCGAACATGTGCCGAGGGTCTCAGGCGAGCATAGGGCGCGCGCCGTCAAGGGCGTCGCTTCCTCGCGCAGCCCCCGATCCGTCAGGAACAGCCGCCGGGAGACAATGCCTGGCGGCGGCCATGAGGGCTCGGCGACCCAGCGCCCGGGGAGCTCGTCGTGATGGGACGCCGGTCTGACGCTCTCCGTCATCCAGGCGCGCAGCATGGGTTCCTCCATCACCCCGGTATCGATGCCCTTCAGCCAATAGTCCCACCACCGCAGCATCTCCTGCAGGAAGCCGATCTGCGGGCCTGGACGGGCGAAGTGCGGATAGGCATGGGCCCAGGGTCCGATGAGACCCTTGCGGGGGACCGTCAGCCCTTCGAGGAGGCGCGGAATCGCATTCTTGTAAGCATCCGTCCAGCCGCCGACGGCGTAGACGGGGCATTGAATCGCCCCGAAGTCCTCGCATACCGAGCCGTGCTTCCAGTAAGTATCCCGCCGCTGGTGCTGCAGCCAGGTCTCGAAGAACAGCGGCACCTTCTCCAGCCGCGCCAGCCACATCGCGCGCCAGGCATCGCCGACGAGCAGCGGATCGGGCGGCAGGCACATCGAGCCGAAGAAGAAGGATGCCCATTCGGGCCCGGCGGTGAGAAGCGCCCCACCCATATAATGGGCATCGTCGGCATATCGATCGTCGGTCGAGCAGATGGTCACGATCGCCTTGAGTGCAGGAGGGCGGCGCGCGGCGATCTGGAGCGAGTTGAACCCGCCCCAGGAGATTCCCATCATCCCCACGACGCCGCTGCACCAGGGCTGCGCCGACAGCCAGGCTATGAGCTCGACACCGTCGTCCTGTTCCTGGCTTGCGTATTCGTCGAACAACAAACCCG
>DATBBO010000481.1:0-10596 GCA_036270995.1 Dongiaceae bacterium
TGCGGCGCTCGTCGATGCGGTGCGCAGCGCAGCGCCGGGCTTCATCTTCACCACGGCGCTCCCGCCGGTGATCGCCGCCGGGGCGCTTGCGAGCCTTCGTCATCTCCGCCGCACGCCGGAGCTGCGCGAGCGGCATCAGGCTTCCGTGGCCCGGCTGAAGCGGCTTCTGACGGCGGCCGGCCTGCCGCTCATGCCCAGCGAAAGCCATGTCGTGCCGGTGCTGGTGGGCGATCCCGTCCTCTGCAAATCCGCCAGCGACGAGCTGCTCGGCCAGCACGGCATCTACGTGCAGCCGATCAACTACCCGACGGTGCCGCGGGGCACCGAGCGCCTGCGCCTCACCCCCTCCCCGCTGCATGACGAGCCCATGGCCCTCGCTTTGGTCGAAGCCATGACCGAGGTCTGGAAGCGGCTGGGTCTCAAAGCCGCGGCCTGACACGGGAACCGCCACCCTCTCGGCGATGACGTCGGGCGGCGAAGTGCGATAGACTCCGCCCATGTATCGGGACAACAGCCTGATCCCCAGCGAGACGGTGCGCCTTGCCGCTCTCGGCCTCCTGACCGAGGGCGCCAAGAGCTATGCCGATCTCGCCAGCGAGGTGCGCCATCTGAGCGCCCGGCTGGTTGGCCCCTCCCTCGATCTGCTGGGGCCGTCCATCGAGCTGCTGAAGGTCGAGGAACTGGCGGCACCCGGCGCCGGCGAGCTCCTCGCTGTCACCGACAAGGGCCGGGCCGAGCTGAGGCGACTGCTGAAGGCCTCGCTCCGCGGACCGATCGGCGAGGTGAACAAGCTCATCATCGCCCTCAAGCTGCGCTTCCTGGGTGTGCTCGATCCCGATGACCGTCTGCTCCAGGTCGAGATGCTGGCCGAGACCTTCGAGCAGGAGCTCGCCCGGCTCAGCGATCTGCGCGCCCATCTGGCGGATCGCCCCGGCCTACTGCTCGACTGGCTCGATCACGACATCAGCCAGGTCGGCGAGCGCATCGCCTGGTTCCACGAGCTGCTCCGGCGGCTGGAGATCCCCAAAGCCGCCCAGTAGCCACGCCCTTCAATGCGAGGCCTGCCGCGGCGGTGGCCGCAGCGGAAAGCGCTCGACCAGCCGGAACGGCTCGCCCGGCACCGGCTCGTGAAACAAAGCGATATCGGCCAGAGTAACCGGCGCGCGGGTCACGGGCGCGAAGAGCCGGATCAGCGGGGGCATCAGGCGCTGGGCCTCGGCCGGATCGAGCGGACCCGTCAGGGTCACATGAAAGCGGAAGCGGTCGAGAACATAGGGATAGCCCCAGCGCAGCAGATGGGCGTCCTCGACGGGGTTGAGCCCGGCAGCCCGGCGCCGGGCCAGCTCGGCCGGCGCCGCCGGCGCCCGGAAGCGGTCGAAGTGGGTGACGCAATCTGCCGCCAGCGCATCGAGCGCCGGCGAAGCCGCCGAAGGCGTCAGCGCGATGAAGCGGTCGAGCAGGGTGATCCTGAGCGCCGCCAGCGTCACGCTCGCCTGCGTTGCTGCAAATTCATTCAGCGCCTGGCGCAACGAGGCGAGATCGGTCCCATTCGCCAGCGCGAAGGGCGGCTTCAGCGTCGCATGCAGCCCGTAGCGGCGCGGCTCTGCGGTCAGCGCATGGATCCGCGAACCATCGAATCCGGGGATCGGCGGAAGTTGAACTGCCGCTTCTGATCCTTCTCCGAGACCGAGCCAGGCTTCGCCGAGCCGGGCGAGATTCGACTCCGCCTGCGGCGCCCAATAAACCGCATAGCGGCTGCTGGCGCCGGAGCCTCGGCCGGGGAGTTCATCGGGCATGGCAGGAGTTCCCCTGAAAATGGCCACAGGGCTTGTGCCGCGTCGAACCTTCTCCGTCAAGAAGTGGGGAGGCTCCGCCCTTGATATCCACAAGCTCGGGCCGTCGTCCTCCAGCAGACACCATTGCTTCATCAAAGCGTCATCCGGCGCGCCTAGCTTGCCCTGAGCGGCCCTGGGCGCGCTGGGGCGAGTCGAATCAGGCGAGGCCGCAAATCAACCGGAGGGTGGAATGAGCATACGAGCCAATGCGATCGCAGTTGTCTTGGGCCTGGCCGCAGCGGCGGTACCGGCGGCATCTCAGGCCGCCTCACCGGATTGCCCGAACGGGGGGACGATCCGCTTCGGTGTCGAGCCCTATGACACGGCACCGACGCTGACGCCGATCTACCAAGCGATCGGCAAGCTGCTCGCCGACAAGCTCGGCTGCGATGTCGAGGTCTATGTCACCACCAACTACAACGCCGAGATCGAGGCGATGCGCAACGGCAAGCTCGAGCTTGGCGAGTTCGGCCCCCTCGGCTATGTGCTGGCCCATGAGGTCGCCAAGGCCGAGGCGGTCGCCACGCTTGCGGACAAGGACGGCCATCCCTCGACCTATTGGGCGAGCATCGTCACCTATCCGGGGACCGGGCTGAAGACCCTGCAGGATCTGAAGGGCCATTCCTTCGCCTTTTCCGACCCGGCCTCGACCTCGGGGCATCTGTTTCCGGCCTATGCGCTGCGCAAGGCCGGCCTCGATCCCAACACGGATGTGAAGGGCATCTATGCCGGCAGCCACACAGCCTCCTTCGAGGCGCTGCGCAATCACAAGGTCGACGCCGGTGAGCTGAACAGCCAGCAGATCGATTCGGCGGTCCTGCGCGGCGTCTACAAGGACGGCGACGTCATCTTCCTGTGGAAGTCTGAGCCCATCCCGGTCGACCCGATCGCCATCCGCGGCGACCTGCCCGAGGACTGGAAGAAGAAGGCGGCGGCAGCCCTCCAGAGCCTCGATCTTTCGAGCCTGACCAAAGACCAGCTGAAACTCATCGGGGCCGCCGGCGCCAGGCTGGTGCCGCAGACGGACAGCGCCTACGACAATATTCGCGACCTGGTGTCGACGCTGAACATCGACCTCAACAAGCTCGACTAAGGAAAAACGGCACGGGAGGGTCGAAATCTTGCTGAAAGTCACCCGGCTCAGCCTCTGCTATCCGAACGGCAAGCAGGCTCTGAGCGATGTCGACCTCGACGTGAAGACCGGCGAGCTCGTCATCGTGCTGGGCGGCAACGGCAGCGGGAAGACGACCCTCTTGCGCTGCATCGCTCGTACTCTCGCCCCCACGGCGGGTCAGGTCTGGGTCGATGGCACGGAGCTGACCCGGCTGGCCGGCGAGAAGCTGCGCCGCGCGCGGATGGCGCTGGCGATGATCTCGCAGCATGCGAGCCTCGTCCGGCGCCGCAGCGTGATCGCCAATGTCGCCACCGGCGCGCTCGGCCATTACGCCGATTGGTGGACAGCCTTCGGCGGCCTGCCCGCAGGGGAGCGGACGCTCGCCATGGACTATCTCAACGAGGTCGGGCTGGTCGAGCTTGCCGCGCAACGCGCGAGCACGCTGTCCGGCGGGCAGGCCCAGCGTGTCGCCATCGCTCGCGCCCTCGCCCAGCGGCCCCGCGCGCTCCTTGCCGACGAGCCGGTGGCGAGCCTCGATCCGGAAGCGGCCGAGGACATCATGTGCCTGCTGAAGCGCCTGGCCAAGGCCGACAATCTGGCGGTGCTCTGCGTCCTCCACCAGGTCGAGCTCGCCTACAATCATGCCGACCGCGTGGTCGGCATCCGCGACGGGCGCATCGCCTTCGACCTGCCGCGCGAGGATCTCTCGCGCGATGCGGTGCGCGGCCTCTATCTCAGCGAAGCGGCATGAAGCACGGCATGGCGCAGCGGCCGTCGCCTCTTGCGACAGCCGCAGCCGCGGGCGGCAGCAGCGTCGCCAAGGCGATGCGATTCCTGCTGCTGCTGCTCGGCCTCGCGATCGTAATCCAGTCCACCTGGGTCGTGCATGCCCGGCCCCAGGACCTCATCACCGGGGTGGATGGGATGGCCGATATCATTCGGCGCGCCATGCCACCGGATTTCTCCACGCTTCCTGACCAGATCTGGCCGACCCTGGAGACGATTGACATCGCCATATTCGGCACGCTCGCCGGCGTCATCATGGCGGCACCGCTGGCGGTGCTGGCTGCCGCCAATGTGACGCCCTCGCGCACCCTCTATTACATCGCCCGCGGCATTATCGGCTTCACACGTGCCGTGCCCGATCTGGTCTGGGCACTGCTCTTCGTCACCGCCGTCGGCCTCGGTCCTTTCCCAGGAGCGCTCGCGCTGTCGGTCCATTCCATCGGCATGCTCGGCCGGCTCTTCGCCGAGGTCATCGAGCAGATGGACATGGCGCCGGTCGAGGCTCTGGCGCTGACCGGCGCGCGGCGGATGCAGGTCTTCACCCACAGCGTCGTGCCCTCGGTGCTGCCTTCGCTGCTCGGCATCAGCCTCTACCGCCTCGACGAGAACATTCGCTCCTCGCTGGTCCTGGGCTTCGTCGGCGCCGGCGGCATCGGCTTCCAGCTTCTGACCGCGATGAACTTGTTCCAGTACCAGGAGGTCTCGCTGCTGCTGATCATCATCTTCATCGTCGTCATCACCGCCGAGCGCATTTCCGCAATCCTGCGCGCGCGGCTGGGCTGAGACATGGAGCGATGGCGGCTCAGTCGAGAGCGTCGGGCTGGACGATCATCTGAACGCGGTCGCCGGCGAAGACCGCGAGGCTGTGATGGGTGGGCCGGCCGGCGGGATCGACATTGACCGCCTCGGACTGCAGCACGGGACGGCCCGGGCTCAGCTCCAGGAAGCGGGCTTCGCGCTCGCTCGGGAGACGGGCCAGAAGCCGCGTGATGCGCCGGGTGTAGTCGGCGACGCCGTATTCGCGCAGCGCCTCGGTCAGCGAGTGGACCCGGCCATAGCATTGCTCGATGCCGGCGAAGCGAGGCAAAGGAAACTCATGGACGCCATAGCTCATGGGCACGCCGTCGGCGACGCTGAGGGTCTCGAGCCGGATGACCGGCGCGCCCTCGGGCAGCTCGAGATCGGCGGCGAGGCTGCCCGAGACCCTCGCCGGCCCCGCGGCGAGGAGGCGATGCCCGGGCTCCCGGCCCTGGGCGGCGAGATTGGCGCTGAAGCGGGTGCGCCGGCCCAGCACATAATCGACGGCCGGCCCGGTGACGAAGGTGCCGCGGCCCTGGTCGATGCGCAGCAATCCCTGCTCGGCCAGCGCCGCCATGGCACGGCGCACGGTATGACGGTTGACGGCGAAGCGCTCGGCAAGCTCAAGCTCCGTCGCCAGCCTCTCGCCGGGCTTCACGCGCCCGGCCTGGACATCGGCGCTGAGGCTCTCGGCGATCTGGCGCCAGAGGGAGATCCCCTGGCCGCGGGCAATCATCTCATTCATCTCGCTCCGATTCGCCGCCGCTTGCGCCATCACAGCCTCAACCCCGGTACTCCACCGGTCAATGTAAGTTGACATATCTAGATGTCTAGACGAATATTCTTATATGCCTGAGATAGACGCTCTGCAAGCCCAGCGCACGCGGTGGATGTCCTGCCTGAGCCAGGCCGATCCCGCCCGTCTCGAAGCCGCCTGGGCAAGCCTCCCTCCCTTGCCATCGCATCGCTGGCTGCGCCAGGCCGAAACCGGGCTGGTGATGCTGCGCGGGCGCGCCGGGGGAAGCGGCCAGGCCTTCAATCTGGGGGAGATGACCATGACCCGAGCCGCCGTGCGGCTCGAGGGTGAAAGGCCGGCCACGGGATTCGGCTATGTCGCCGGCCGAAACCGCCGCCATGCCGAACTCGCGGCGCTGTTCGACGCGCTGCTCCAGGACGAAGCCCGGCGTCCCGCGCTGATGTCCGGGCTGATCGCACCGCTGCAGGCGGCGGCCGAGGTCGCGCGGGCGGCGCGCGCTGCCGAGATCGCTCCCACGCGGGTGGATTTCATGACCATGGTGCGAGGCGATGACTGAGGCGATATCGCAGGGGGCCGCTTTCGCCGCCACCTCGCCTGGCTTCGCAGCCCCAGGCCGCGATGCCCAGGCCGTCTTCCGCGCCGCGCTGACGGCCCTCAGCGAGCCCGGGCGGGTGATCGATCTGCCGGTCGCGCTCGATACGGGTCTGCCGTTGGGGTCTGCCGCGCTCGCTTTGCTGTTGGCGCTCGCCGATGGCGACACCGCGCTCTGGCTCGATCCGCGCGCGAGCGATGCGGCAGGGTTCTTCGGCTTTCACACCGGCGCACCCGTCGTGGCTGCCCCGCAGGCGGCACGTTTCGCGCTCATCGCGGAAGCCGCCGGCTGCCCGCCGCTCCATCGGTTCGCCCTCGGCGAGGAGGAGTATCCCGATCGCTCGGCGACGCTCGTCATCGAGGTGACCCGTCTCGAGGAAGGAGGCCCCCTGATTCTGAGCGGCCCCGGCATCGCCGATCGGCGGCAGCTTTCCCTCGGTGGCCTGGCCCCGTCATTCCTCGCCGATTGGGCAGCCAATCACGCGGCTTTCCCGCGCGGCGTCGACATTTTCTTCACCTGCGGCACCCGCCTCTGCGGTCTGCCCCGAAGCATTCGCCTGGAGGGCAGATGTATGTAGCCGTGAAGGGCGGCGAGGCCGCCATCGATGCCGCCCATGAGCTGCTCGCCCGCGATCGGCGGGGTGATCCGGCGGCACCGGAGCTAAGCCTCCCGCAGATCGAGAGCCAGCTTCGCCTCGCCGTCGATCGCGTCATGGCCGAAGGCGGGCTCTATGACCGCCGCCTCGCAGCACTTGCCGTCAAACAGGCGGCGGGCGATCTGGTCGAGGCGATCTTCCTGCTGCGCGCCTATCGCACCACCCTGCCGCGCCTCGCCGTTAGCCTGCCGCTGGAGACGGCGGGCATGGCGATCGCCCGGCGCATTTCCGCCATCTACAAGGATGTGCCGGGCGGCCAGTTCCTGGGGCCCACCTTCGACTATACGCACCGCCTGCTGGATTTCGCTCTCGCAGAGGAAGGCAGCGCTCCCACCGCATCGTCGGTGGCGGAAGATGCGCCCAATGCGCCGCTGGCCCCGGTCACGGCGCTGCTTGAAGCGGAGGGTCTCGTCGCGCCGGAGCAAGCCGATCCGCAAACGCCGGTCGGCGACATCACGCGCGAGCCGCCGACCTATCCCGCCGAGCGCGATGTCCGGCTTCAGACCCTGGCGCGGGGCGATGAAGGCTTTCTGCTCGCCCTCGCCTACTCGACCCAGCGCGGCTATGGCCGCAACCATCCCTTCGCCGGCGAGATCCGCAGCGGCATGGTCGCCGTCGAGATCCTGCCGGAGGAGCTCGGCTTTCCCATCGCCATCGGCGAGATCGAGCTCACGGAATGCCAGATGGTGAACCAGTTCAAGGGCTCGGCGAGGGAGCCGCCGCAATTCACCCGCGGCTATGGCCTCGCCTTCGGGCGGTCCGAGCGCAAGGCCATGTCTATGGCGCTGATCGACCGGGCGCTGCGCGCCGCCGAGTTCGAGGAGGAGGCAAACGCGCCGGCCCAGGACGAAGAGTTCGTGCTGAGCCATGCCGACAATGTGGAGGCCTCGGGCTTCGTGCAGCATCTGAAGCTGCCGCATTACGTGGATTTCCAGGCCGAGCTCGACATCATCCGGCGGCTGCGCCGCGAGGATCAGCGGCGGGAGGCGGCCGAATGAGCGCTGGCTACAACTTCGCCTATCTCGACGAGCAGACCAAGCGGATGATCCGCCGCGCTATCCTGAAGGCCGTGGCGATCCCCGGCTATCAGGTGCCCTTCGCCGGGCGCGAGATGCCGCTGCCCTATGGCTGGGGCACCGGCGGCATCCAAGTGACAGCCTCGGTGATCGGGCCGGAGGATACGCTCAAGGTCATCGATCAGGGCGCCGACGACACCACCAATGCCGTCAGCATCCGCAAGTTCTTCGCGCGCACCGCCGGCGTGCGCACAACCACCCGCACGACGGAAGCGAGCATCATCCAGACGCGCCACCGCATTCCCGAAACGCCGCTGAAGGCCGGCCAGATCATCGTGTTCCAGGTGCCGATCCCCGAACCGTTGCGCTGGCTCGAGCCGCGGGAGGTCCTGACCAGGCGCATGCATGCGCTCGGCGATTACGGCGCCATGCATTTGAAGCTCTACGAGGATATCGCCCACTTCGGACGGATCACCACGGCCTACGACTATCCGACTCTGGTGAACGCGCGTTATCTGATGGCGCCCTCCCCTATTCCGCGGCTGGACAATCCCAAGCTCGACCGCTCCGCGGCACTCCAGCTCTTCGGTGCCGGACGGGAGAAGCGAATCTATGCGCTTCCGCCTCATACTACCGTCAAGAGTCTCGACTTCGAGGATCATCCCTTCCGCGTCGAGGGCTGGTCTCAACCCTGCGCACGCTGCGGCACCCGGGACAGCTATCTCGACGAGATCGTCATCGACGATCGCGGCGGCCGGCGCTTCGTCTGCTCCGACACCGATTATTGCGACGGAAGGCTTGCGGCGGAGGCGAGGCCGTCATGAGCGAGACGCCGCTGCTTCGCGTTCAAGGGCTGACCAAGCGCTTCGGCCAGCGGGTCGCCTGCCTCGACATCGATTTTGAGCTCTGGCCGGGAGAGGTGCTGGGAATCGTCGGCGAATCCGGTTCGGGCAAGACGACTCTGCTGCGCTGTATCGCCGGCCAACTGCATGTCAGTGTCGGCGAGATTTTGTTCGCGGCCCATGACGACATCGCCGATCTCGCTGCGATCGGGGAAGGTGAGCGGCGCCGGCGCGTCGGGCATGATTTGGGATTCGTCCACCAGAATCCGCGCGACGGCCTGCGGCTCGCGGTCAGCGCCGGGGCCAATATCGCCGAGCCGCTGATGAATGCCGGTATGCGCCACTATGGCAGCCTCCGGCGGATCGCCGCCGATTGGCTCGCCCGGGTCGAGATCGATCCCACCCGCATCGACGACAACCCCCACCATTTCTCCGGCGGCATGCAGCAGCGCCTGCAGATCGCCCGCAACCTGGTGACGAGCCCGCGCCTCGTCCTGATGGACGAGCCGACCGGTGGTCTCGATGTCTCGGTCCAGGCGCGGCTGCTCGACCTCATCCGCCAGCTCGCCGCCGATCTAGGCCTTGCAGTGCTGCTGGTGACCCATGATCTGGGCGTCGCGCGGCTGCTCGCCCATCGCCTGATGGTCATGCAGGAGGGTCGTATCGTCGAGGCTGGCCTCACCGACCAGGTGCTGGACGATCCGCATGAGGCCTATACCCAGCTCCTGGTCTCTTCGGTGCTGCAGCTGTGACCCCGCCGCTCGCCATTGAAACCCGCGGCCTGGTCAAGGGCTTTATCCTGCATGCCCAGGACCATCTGCGCCTGCCCGTGCTGGCCGGCATCGATCTCCAGGTCGCGGCAGGCGAATGCCTGCTGCTGGATGGGCCGTCAGGGGCAGGCAAAAGCACGCTGATGCGTACCCTCTACGGCAATTATCGGCCCGACCGTGGCCAGATCCTTCTGCGCCATGACGGCGCCATGGTCGACCTCGTCTCCGCCTCGCCGCGCCTGGCGCTGGAGCTGCGGCGATGGACCATCGGCTATATCAGCCAGTTTCTTCACGTCATTCCGCGGGTGCCGGCCCTGGAGATCGTCGCTCAGCCCCTGATGGCTCTCGGCACCGATCCGGAGGCGGCCCGAATGAGGGCCGGCATCCTCCTCGAGCGCCTGGCCCTGCCGCAGCGGCTCTGGCCCCTGCCCCCCGCCACCTTTTCCGGCGGTGAGCAGCAGCGCGTCAACATCGCCCGCGGCCTGATCGCCCGCCATCCAATCCTGCTGGTGGATGAGCCGACTGCCGCGCTCGATGCGGAGAACGGCGCGCGCGTCATGGCCTTGCTGCAGGAAGCGCGCATGGCAGGTGCCGCCATCGTCGCCATCTGTCATGATCCCCTGGCGCGCCAGGCGCTGGCCACGCGCCATTTCAATCTGCCATCCAGGAACATCGCCGCATGACCGCCGAGACCGTTCTGAGCCATGCCCGCATCGTCATGGATGGGGAGATCATCGCGGGCTCGCTGCTCCTGCGTGAAGGCCGCATCGCCGCCATCGAGGCCGGGCCCAGTGCGGTTTCCGGCGCCATCGACTGCGGCGGCGATTACGTCATCCCCGGCATGATCGAGCTTCACACGGACAATCTCGACAAGCACATCGCACCGCGCCCCAAGGTGCATTGGCCCGCGCAGTCCGCGGTCATCGCCCATGACGCGCAGATCGCTACGGCGGGCATCACCACAGTTTTCGATTCGGTCGCCGTCGGGGATATCGAGCACGGCAGCGACCGGCTCGCGACCCTCGACGCCATGGCCGAAGGCATCGCCAGCTGCGAGCGCCAGGGGATGCTGCGGGTCGAGCATTTCCTGCATCTGCGCTGCGAGCTATCCCATGGCGGCCTGCTCGGTCATCTCGAAATCCTGGCCCGGCATCCGAGCCTCAGGCTAGTCTCGCTGATGGACCACACGCCGGGCCAGCGCCAGTTCGCCTCGCTTGCCTCCTATGAGAGTTACTATAAGAACAAGTATCAGCTCGACGACGCCCAGCTCGCGGCCTTCGTCGAGCGCTGCATGGCCGACCGCGCCCGGCATGGCGAGACCAACCGCGCCGGTGTCGTCGAACTCACCCGCCAGCGTGGCCTTAAGCTCGCGAGCCATGACGACGCCACGCCCGCCCATGCCGATGAGGCAGCCGAGGTGGGCGCCGTGCT